>NZ_JBHWKU010000002.1:185999-216287 GCF_042730645.1 Streptomyces sp. NPDC059906 | reverse complement strand
CCTCCCACAGCTCGAACTCCGCCCCGGCCAGCCCGTCCCCGGTCTCCGCGTCCGTCTTCTCGACCCGCACCTCACCCGTCACGGGGTCGGGGCCGGGGCCGGGGCCGGGAGGTTCGTCACCGCAGTCCGGGAGGTCGCCGTCGAACGGGTAGGCGTGGAACTCGACGCCCGCCTGCTCGCTGGTGTGGGTGATGGAACCGCTGCTGAAGAAGCGCCCGTTGATGCCGGGCAGCGACACCGTGGACATGGAGTTCTGCGGTCCGACCAGCACGCTGCCCTGGAACTGACCCGTGCCGACGAAGTTCGCGGTGGTGGCGTCGGGGAAGTTCCACAGCAGACGCTCGCGGTAGTCGTTGAGCGGGTCGGTGGCGTCGGCGATGCCCCCGCTGTAGGTGTTGATGGTGCGCTCGGAGCCGAGCATGTTCACCAGGACGGTGGCGTCGTCGGGGATGTTCTCGAAGACGATCCCCTGCTGCCCGCCGGAGGCACTGGCGAGGTCGAAGTCCACGTTGAACACCTGGATCGCGGACGTGCCGTCACCGGTGAACAGGGTCTGGTAGCCCTGGTTGACGGCCGTGCCGGTGGCGGTCCGGAGTTCGCCGTCCACCCGCGCATAGCACTGGCTGGCCACGGTGAGCTGGTCGCGCAGCGCGAGGTAGGGATCGGCGGCGTCCGGGTCGTGTTCGAGGTCGCCGGTCACGGTCCCGGTCACCGTCCCGCCGTAGCGGACGACGCCGCCGTCGGCGAGCAGCCGCTGTCCCGGGGCGACCGTGATGTCGTTGCCGGTGGTGAGGAAGTCCGCGCCGTCCGGCGGCGGCACGCGCGAGCCGACGCCCGCGATGCCGATGTCGTAGACGGCGCTGCCGCCCGCGCTCTTGTTCATGTCGAAGTCGTCGAGGACGACGAGTCGGCCCTCGGCCTCGGCGGCCCGCCCGCGGACCCGGAAGTCGTCGCCCGCGAAGACGTTGATGGCGTTGTCGCGCCCGGCGAACGGGCCGTTGTTGATCTCGGGGAACTCGTCCGGGCACAGCCGCCCGGCACACGGCCCGAGTCCGCCCGGCAACGGGGCGGCCTGGGCCTGCGAGGCCCCGGCCCCGACGACCAGGGCGGGCGCGAGGCCCGCCACGAGGGCGCAGGCCAGCCCGGTCCGGCCCAGGCGGGGCCGGAGGGCGGCCATGCGTTGTCTGATGGAGTGCATGGCCCACAGGCTTCACGCGGGCCGCCCGCGCCACTCGCAGCACATTCCCGGGTCCGACGACCATCACACGAACGGGCGCGGCACGAACACCCACCTGGCTCGCCGCCGACGCGGGCGCGCCACCCGCACGGGCGGACCACCTGCACGGGCGGACCACCTGCACGGGCAGGCCACCTGCACGGGCAGGCCACCCGCGCCGACGGACCCCGCGCTCAGACGCCCCCTCGCTCAGACGCCCCTCGCTCAGGCCCCCTTGAGTTCCTGCCGCTGCCGCCCCAGCCCCTCGACCTCCAGCTCGACCACGTCACCCGCCCGCAGGTAGGGCTTCGGCTCGGGCTGCCCCATCGCCACCCCCGCGGGCGTCCCGGTGTTGATGACGTCACCGGGACGCAGCACCATGAACCGGCTGACGTACCGCACGACCTCCCCCACGGGGAAGATCTGCTCCGCGGTCGTCCCGTCCTGCTTCAGTTCGCCGTTCACCCACAGCCGCAGCGACAGCCGCTGCGGGTCGGGCACCTCGTCGGCGGTCACCAGCCACGGGCCCAGCGGGTTGAACGTCTCGCAGTTCTTGCCCTTGTCCCAGGTCCCGCCGCGCTCGATCTGGAACTCCCGCTCGGACACGTCGTGCGCGACCGCGTACCCCGCGACGCACGCGAGCCCCTCCTCGGCCGACTCCAGGTAGCGGGCGGTGCGTCCGATGACGACCGCCAGCTCCACCTCCCAGTCGGTCTTGGTGGATCCGCGCGGCACGAGCACCGTGTCGTGCGGCCCGACCACCGTGTCCGGCGCCTTGAAGAAGACGACCGGTTCGGCGGGCGGCTCGGCCCCGGTCTCGCGGGCGTGGTCGTGGTAGTTCAGCCCGATGCACACGATCTTGCCGATGCGTCCCACCGGCGGCCCGACGCGCAGCCCGGTGCCGTCCAGGGCGGGCAGCTCACCGGCCTCGGCGGCGGACCGTATCCGGCCGAGCGCGCCCTCGTCGGCGAGCAGCTCGCCGTCGATGTCCGTCACGACGCCCGACAGGTCTCGCAGGGTCCCGTCGGCGTCGAGCAGCGCGGGCCGCTCCGACCCCGCCGTACCGACTCGCAACAGCTTCATGATCCCCAACTCCTCGATCGCGGGCAGCCCGCCCGACGCCGCGCGACCTGGGTGCGGCAGCGACGCGACGGCCGTCGGAGGACTGGTCGATCCTCCAAGGCCGGGTTCCACTCCGCAATACCCCGTTCACGTACTGGACCGTAGGCACGCACCGGACCGGGCCGCGTTCAGCGGTGGAGCACGGCTCGCTCGACGGCGCTCCACGTCGTGCTGGTGACGACGTAGAGCGCGGCGGCCAGCGGCACCACGGCCACGGTGACCAGCGTGAAGAAGGACATGAACGGCATGACCCGGGTGATCGCGCCGACCCCCGGCACGGCCTCGGCGTCACCGGCGGGCAGCACCGGCCGGTCGGCCATCGTCCGCCTGGTGAGCCGGTAGCTGAAGGTGGCGACCGCGGCGACGACCGCGAACAGCCCCACGTACACGAGCCCGGCCCCGCCGAGGAGCCCGCCGTCCCCGAACGCGTCGGCCCACCGCCCGCCGAGCGGGGCGGCCAGGAGCCGGTGGGAGAGGAGCCCGTTGGCCTCGCCGCCGATCGTCGAGCTGGAGAAGAGGTGGTAGAGCAGGAAGAAGGCGGGGATCTGGCACAGGCTGGGCAGGCACCCCGACAGCGGGGACACCTTCTCCTCGGCGTGCAGTTCGAGCACGGCCCGCTGGAGCTGCTCGGGGTTCTTCGCGTGCTCGCGGCGCAGTTCGGCGATGCGCGGCTGGAGTCGGGTCCGCGCCTTCTGCCCGCGGGCGGCGGCCCGGGAGAGCGGGTGTACGAGGAGCCGTACGAGGGCGGTGAACAGGACGATGGAGGCGGCCGCGGCGGAGGCGCCGAACAGCGGCTGGAGCAGGTCGGCGAGGTGCTCGACCAGGCTGGCGAAAACGGACATGGGTGGGTGAGCCCTCCGAGGGTCTCGTCGTGCCGGGCAAGGGGTTTGCGGCATGACGACACGCCCCGCGCGGGGGTGGCTTCCGGGACTTCGGGTGAAGCGTGGAGCGTGCCCTACGCGGCGGTCGCCGGGAGGGCGTGTCCGGGCGCTCGGGGCCGGCGGCGGCCGGGGGCGTCGGGATCGCGTTGGGGCAGGAAGGCCGTACGCAGGTCCCGGTCCCTGATGGCCGTGCGCACCCGGGTGCGCGGCACGGCGGGCGCGCAGCGTGCGGCGATGACGGCGCACACGGCGAGCGCGGAACCGACCGCGGCGGTCGCGGCGAGCGCGACGGTGGCGGAGAGGCTGCCGACGTCGACGAGCGCGACGGGCAGGAGGACCAGCAGCAGGACGAGGAGGGGGCGCGGGACGGCCCGGCGGTTCCCGGTCATCGGCGGCTCCCCCTCTCACACACGCGTTCGCCCCAGTTATACAGGACGCGGTGCGGCACCTTGCTCGGTCTCGATCGGCTGGAGGAGCCGCCGGGGACCGAGCAGCGCCCGGCTGACCGGGTCCGCGGGGTCGGGGTCGAGTCCGGGGCCGGGCCGCACCTCGACGTCGCGGACGGCGACGAGGGTCCCGCAGGCGGGGCAGGCACCGTGGGGGGCGAGTTCGGTGCCGCAGTCGGCGTGCCAGTAGGTGCGCATCGGCTCGCCGCCGAGCTGCTCGCGCCCCCAGATGCCGAGCGCGCGCAGGGCGGGCCACAGGGCGATGCCGCGATCGGTGAGGACGTACTCGTCGCGGGGCGGCGACTCCTGGTACCTGCGCTTTTCCAGGAGCCCCTCGGCGGTGAGGGCCTGGAGGCGGTTGGCCAGGACGGCGCGCGGGATGCCGAGGTGGACGAGGAAGTCGTTGTACCGCCGCACGCCGTACAGCGCGTCGCGGATCACCAGCAGCGTCCACCGCTCGCCGACGACCTCCAGCGCGCGGGCGATCGAGCACTCCTGCGTCACGTAGTCCTTGCCCAGTGCCATGCGGTCCATTGTAGCCACTTTTCCGGTTAGTTGGTTCATTCACCGAATCGACAGTGCTAGGTTGAGCCGGTCCCGAGTCAGTTCATTGACCGAACCAACCCGAGTGGAGCGGACAGTCAGCCATGACCGACACCGGCACGCATCCCCCGACCGCCGCGGCCCCGGAGCCCCCGACCACCGCGACCCCGGAGCCCCCGGCCGCCACCACCGAACGGGCCTCGCCGCCCCCGCACCCCGGCCGCACCCTCGCGCTGACCAGCGCCGCGACCGCCGTGGCCCTGATGACGTTCGCCGCGCCGGCCGTCACGCTCCCCGAGACGGCCGCCGACCTGCACACCCCGCTGTCCGCCCAGGCCTGGCTGCTGAACGGCACCCCGCTGGGCCTCGCCGCCCTGCTCCTGGTGGCCGGCAGCCTGGCCGACGACTACGGGCGCCGCCGGCTCTTCGTCTCCGGCACGCTGGCCCTCGGCGTCACCACCGTCCTCGGCGCCTTCGCGTCCACGACCTGGCTGTTCACGCTGGCCCGCATCGCCCAGGGCGCGGCGAGCGCGGCACTGCTGGCCAGCAGCCTCGGCCTGCTCGTCCACGCCTTTCCCACCCCGGCCGGGCGGCTGCGCGCGACCGGCGTGTGGGGCGCCTTCGTGAGCGGCGGGATAGCCGTGGGCCCGGTACTCGTCGGGGCGATCCCCGACTGGCGGGTGGCGCACGGCGTCCTCGGCGCCGCCGCGCTGGTGGTGGCGGGACTCGGCGCGCGGGCCCTGTCGGAGTCGCGCTCACCGCGGGCGGGCCGGCCGGACTTCGCCGGGGCGCTGACGTTCGGACCGGCGCTGGTCGCGCTGGTCGCGGCGCTGACGCTGGGCCGGGACGGGTGGCTGCGGGCGCCGGTGGTCCTGCTGCTGGCGGCGACCGTGCTCCTCGGCGCCCTGTTCGTCGTACTGGAGCGCCGCGCGGCCACCCCCATGATCGACCTGTCGCTGCTGCGCCGCCCGCTCTTCCTGGCGTCCGCCGCGGGCGGACTGTTCACGGGCCTGTCGGTGATCGGCCTCTTCACCTTCCTGCCGACGGTGCTCCAGCGGGCGCTCGGCCTGTCCCCGCTGGACACCGCCCTGCTCTCCCTGCTCTGGGCCGGTCTCGCCTTCGCGGTGGCCCTCCAGGTCCGCCGCATCGCCCACCGCGTCCCGCCCCGCCACCAACTGGTCCTCGGTTTCGCCCTGCACGCGGTCGGCGTCCTGACCATGCTCGGCGCGGTCGGCGCGGGCTCCTGGGCCCGGCTGCTGCCCGGCCTGGTGGTGGCGGGCGTCGGCAGCGGCCTGCTGAACGCCGCGCTGCCGCTGCTCGCGGTGGAGTCGGTACCGGCGGCCCGGGCGGCGATGGGCTCGGGCGCGCAGCAGACGTTCCGCTACATCGGCTCGTGCGCCGGGGTCGCCCTGACCATCGCGCTCGCGACGTCGGCGGGCAGCCCGGGGGCGGGCACGGACGTGGCCCTGTGGGTGTCGGCGGGGCTGGCGGTGGCGGCGGGGGTCCTGGTGGGGACGCTGCGGGAGCGGCACTGACCGGCGACGCGGGCCACGGCTCGGGCCACGGCGCGAGCTACGACGCGAGCCCGGGCGGGCACCGGCGTCGCCCGGAGTGACCCGGCAGGACACCGGCGTCGCCCGGAATGGCCCGGCAGGACACCGGCGTCGCCCGGAATGGCCCGGCAGGACACCGGCGTCGCCCGGAATGGCCCGGCAGGACACCGGCGTCGCCCGGAGTCGCCCGGCAGGACACCGGCCGGCCTCGGCGGGGCCGCTCCCCCGCCGGTCCCTCGCCGTTCCCCCCGTCCTCCAGCCCCCCGCGTGGCTGACCCTGGTCACCTCACGGCAGTACGGTGTCCCCCATGCGCCCCGACACGCCCGCCGAAAACGTCGACCACGCCGCCGAGGCGGCCCGCCTGGAACGCACCGCCGGCCTCTCCCCCGAGGACGCCGAGGCCCTGCTCCTGCGCGCCGCCGCCCACCTGGAACTGTCCGGCGACCGCCCCGCCGCGACGAAGCTCTACGACCGCCTGCTGTCCTCCGAGACGTCCGTCCCGCTGGACAACCCGTCCCTGGTCCGCGCCCTGAAGGCGTCGAACCTCTGGGAGTACGACCACGAGGCGGAGGCCAGGGCGATCATCGACGGCGTGCGGGCGGCGTCGCCGCGCGACCCAGCCCCCTGGGTGATCGCGGCCGAGGCCCTGGAGTCCCACGACGAGCTGGAGGCGGCGCACGAGACGTTCACGGAGGGCGCCCGCCGGCTCCTCACCGACGTACCGGAGCCCCCGTACTCCACCCACCCCCTCCTCTACGGCCGCCACCGCGTCCGCCGCATGCTGGGCCTGGCCCACGACGAGTGGGACACCCTGGCCGACACCCTGCACTCCATGCCGGTCTCGCTGGACGAGCTGCACGACCCGAAGCGCGTCTGGTCCCTGGGCTCGGACAATCCGGCGGACCTGGAGGCGGAGATCCTCCGCCTGCGCGCCGAGCTGGGCGCCTACCGCGAGGCACTGTCCCGCCCCTTCCCGGTGGCCATGCTGCACTGGCCGGCCGCCGAGCTGACGGAACTGATCGAGGCGTACCCGGCTCTCGCCTCCGAGTACCCGACCTACGAGGACCACCTGGCGTCGATAGAGGCGGCCCTGCGCGAACTGGCCTCCTCGGGCACCCCGAACCTGGGCGTGGTCCCGGGCACGGTCCCCTCCTACGAGGCCTTCGCGGCGTCGGAGGGCGCGTCCCCGGCCGACCCGGTCCTGCTCCCGCAGTACGCGACGACACTGGCGGCCCGGGGACTCGCGGTGGCGTGGCCGCCGCAGCGCGGGGCGGATTGCTGGTGCGGGTCGGGGCGGGCGTACGGGGAGTGCCACGGTCAGTAGGAAACCGGCGCGGGGGCGATGAGTTCCGGCGCCGCCGGTCGTCTACAGGTGCGAGAGCCTCGCCGACAGCGGGCGGGGCGCCGCCACCGAGGAGACACGACGACATGAGCACCGACCAGACGCCCACCGCGGCGGGCAGCGGCTTCTCCTACACCCTCACCCGCACCCTGGACGCCCCCGCGGCCCAGGTCTGGCAGGCGTGGACCACCCCCGACCAGTACGCCCAGTGGGCCTACGCCGTCCCCGGCTCGGTGGAGATGGACGTCCGCCCCGGCGGCACCTGGAAGGCCACGATGCGCACGCCGGACGGCACGGAGTTCCCGCTGACCGGCTCCTACATCGAGGTCGCCGAGCACCGCGCCCTGACCATCGGCATGGACGTCCCGGGCCGCCCGGACCCGGCGACGATGACCGTGGAACTCGCGGAGGAGGGCCCCCGCAACACCGTGATCACCCTGCGCCAGACCTGCGACACGGCGGAGGAGCGGGACGGCGCGGAGCAGGGCAGCGGGATGCTGCTGGACGGTCTGACGGGGTTCCTGGCGGCCGGGGCGAAGGGCTGAGGGGGTCTCCGCCCGGCCGCGCCCCCTGCCGGTGGAACACCGACGCCGCGGGGCGTGAACACTTCGCCGTGAAGTGCCCACGCCCCGCTCATCCGTGCGGCCGCTCGCAACGGCCGGGCGGCCGCGTTCAGGCCCGGCGGCTGCGCCAGAGCCACGCCGACGTGCCGGCCACGACGGCGAGCACCACCAGGTTGGCCACGAGAGCCGGAGTGTCGCCCGCCGGGGCGACGGTGGTCTCCCGCCAGACGATCCCGGCGACGGTCGGCGCGACGACACTCAGCACCACGCCGACGATCTTCCGGACCGGCGTCCAGTGCACCGAGGTGCACAGCAGCACCCCACCGGCGATGCGGATCAGGCCGCTGCACAGCGCCAGACCGGGAACGTCCGGGAGGAGCGTCGTGAAGAGGTACGGCACGGACAGCATCAGCAACGGCACCAGCGGATGCACCCTGCCCCGCCGCACGGACACCCCCGCGCCACCGGCCACCGGCGCCCCGGCCCCACCGCTCCCCGCCTCGGCCAGCGCCGTCGCCGCGATCGTACGGGGGTCCCCCAACTCGGCCAGGATCTCGCCGGCCGCGACGTCCGGGCGCTCGGCGCGCGTCACCTCGATGTGCTCGGCGAGGTCGGCGAGGAGTTCCTGGCGCCGGTCGGCGGGGAGAGCGTAGGCCTCGCGCTCGACGGCGGCGAGGTACTCGCGTACCGGGTCGGCGGGGGCCGTGGGGTGCGTGGGGGTCTTCATACGAGGTCTCCGGCGGAGGGGTGCGGGGTGGCGGTCAGGAACGCGTCGACGGCGTCGCGGAAGCCGGGCCAGACGTGGGTGAACTCGTCCAGCGCGGCCCGGCCGGTGGCGGTGAGCGCGTAGTAGCGGCGGGGCGGGCCGGAGGCGGACTCCTGCCAGGTGGTGGTGACCAGGTCCTCGCGGCGGAGCCGGGAGAGCAGCGGGTAGACGGTGCCCTGGCTGGTGGCCAGCGCCCCGGACTCCTCCAGCGCGTGCAGGAGCTCCACGCCGTAACGGGGGCGGTCCCGCATCAGGGCGAGCACGCAGTACTCCAGCACGCCCTTGCGCAGCTGGGCGGCTGCGCGGGCCTGCTTGGTCGAATCACCAGGTTCCATGCAAAGCAAGATACCAGGCAGAACAAGCCCCGAAGGCGCGGGGACCCGGGGGCAGTGGGGGTCTGAAGCCCTGAGGCCCTGAGGCTTTGGGACCCTGGGGTTCTGGGGTTCTGGGGCCCGGGAACGCCGGGGCCCAGCTCAGTTGATGAACTCGGCGTCAGTTGATGATCTCGGCGCGCCCTTCCAGACGCATCGCATCCAGCCGCTCTCGCCACATCTGGAGGGCTTCGGGCGTCTGCCGCGTCCAGTCGGCGACTTCGCCGACGACCCGGAGCGGCTCCGTGCTCCGGTAGGAGCGGGTGGGATTGCCGGGGAACTTCTTGTCGGTCACGTTCGGGTCGTGCTCGAACTCGCCGGTCGGCTCGACGGCGTACACCCGCGGTTCCCCGTCCCCGGCGGCAAGCTCGGCGGCGAGCCCCGCACCGTCACACAACGCGGTGAAGTAGATGTGGTTCATCAGGATCTCGGGCCGGTAGTTCGAAGGGAAACCGGCGGTGAGGTACTCCCCGACCCGCAACGCGGCCTTCGTACCGTGGAAGAACGGCCCCTCGTCCAACACCTCGTCCATCGCGGCAGGTTACCAACCGGGACTGTCGTGCCCCCGAGACAGCGAGACAGCCCGGACGCAGCGCGCGCATCCTGATCCTGCAACGGATCACCCACCCGTGGTCGCGGCCCTCGGAGGAGCACGGTGGGTGCCCTCTTGTCTGCCCCCGCGCCTCTTGCGCCACGACGACGGGGCGACATGGTGAGAGGCGTCATGCCGAGCCCGAGGGGGACGCCTTGCACCAGCACGAACGCATGGACAGGGAATCGTCCGGAGGGACACCCGCCCGGCTACCCCGGTCGTCTGCCCCGGTCGGCCCTGCCGGCGACCTGCCGCGGGGAACGGCCGTCTCCCTGGGCCCGTCGGCGGTGACCGTCCTGCAGCGCGCGGCGGGCAACGCCGCGACGGCGCGTGCGGTGGCGGCCGATCCCGGTCGCAGGCCACGCGGCACGGACCTGACCGTCCAGCGCGCCGAGAACGACGACGCCGGCGGGGGCGCTTCAGGCGGCACGGCGGAGGCGAAGAGCGTCGCCGAGGGCGAAGTCAAGAGCGTCGGCCCGGGCGGCACGATCACCTATCCCTCGGTCACCAGCTGCCTGACCATCACCGTCTACCTCCGGGACGGCGGAAAGGTCGGCGGCCATGCCAGCCTGTACAAAGCCTCCGGTGGCATGTATTCGGACCAGATCCTGCCCGCGATAAAGGCACAGGTCGGCAAGAGCAGGGTGGAGAGGATCGACGTCAGCGGTGCCATCTCGTCGTGGAACCCCGCGTACTTGAAGACCGCCATCGAGAATTCCAACCCGGCCCCCCAGCAGAAGAACGACCCGGACGGCATCCGCAACGTCGTCTCCAGCGCCTTGGGCCGACAGGCGAAGAAGGTCTCCGTCCAGGAAACCCCTGACGGCACGCTGACCAGGTAAAAGGGCGAGAGGCCACCGGAGAGACCTGGAAAATCCCGGCGCACCACACCTACGTCGTGGGCGCGGACCTGGGGTGGACGGTGCTTCGGTCGGTCGATCAGCCCATCCTCGTGTCAGTGACACCTGCTACAACTGCCTCCACGTCATCAACACGGTGGTGAAGGGGGACGGGGTGCAGCAGGCGGGAAGTCCGGAGCAGCCGGTCGCAGGGGTTTACGAGCAGCTGGTCACGGATCGCGTGCGCGGTGAACTGGAGCGTCTCGAGGCCGACGGCTGGAAGGCCATCGACGCCGAGGTCGGTGCAGAATCGTCACCCCATGTGCTGGCCCGGCACGTCGGTGACATAGTGGCCCGCCACCTCAATCAGCTCCGACCGGAACACCGAGTCCCCTTTGCCAACCGGATCCTTGAGTCCCTGGCCGCAGAGGTCGGTGAGCAGGGCGGTGCCGAGCCCGTCAGCGCCATCGTCGAGGGACCGCGCCAGTTGCTGGCTCTGGCGGAGCAGGAGGCCCCGGGTGCCTATGCAATCCGTCCGCTCACGCCTCTCTCCGAAACATCACTTCTCACCAACTCCCCCGAGGACCTCAACTTGGGTTCGGAGTTGCGGGCCGAGTTGGCCACGGCGGATCGGATCGACCTGCTGTGCGCCTTCGTCAAGTGGTACGGCATCCGCGTGCTGGAGGACTCACTCCTCGCTGCGAAAGAGCGGGGCGTCCCTATCCGGATCATCACCACGACCTACATGGGTGCCACGGACCGGCGAGCGCTCGACCGACTCGTGCGCGAATTCGGCGCCACCGTGAAGGTGAACTACGAGACCCGCTCGACACGGCTGCACGCCAAGGCATGGCTCTTCCGACGCGGGACTGGATTCGATACGGCCTACGTCGGCAGCTCGAATCTCTCCCGTGCGGCCCTGCTCGACGGCCTGGAGTGGAACGTACGTCTGTCCTCGGTGGCCACACCGGCGGTGATGGACAAGTTCGAAGCCACCTTCGACGCGTACTGGAATGACCTGGCGTTCGAGACGTACGACCCGGATGATGACGGCGAGCGCCTCGACGCGGCACTGGCCCAGGCGGGTGGAACGGCGTCGACCACCGACTTCAAGATCAACCTTTCCGGCCTTCAGGTACATCCCTTCCCGCACCAGCGGGACATGCTGGAGCGCCTGAGCGCGGAGCGCGAGATCCGCGGACGGCACCGCAATCTGCTGGTCGCGGCGACCGGTACCGGGAAGACCGTGATGGCCGCCCTCGACTACCGCGACCTGAGCAATCAGGCGACCTCAGGTCGGCCGAGGCTGCTCTTCGTGGCGCATCGCAAGGAGATCCTCAAGCAGTCCCTGCGTACGTATCGCGAAGTGCTGGACGACGCCTCGTTCGGCGAGTCGCTGTACGGCGGCACTGATCCACACGAGTGGACCCACGTCTTCGCCAGCGTCCAGTCACTCAACGTCCAGAGGTTGGAGCAGCTGGCTCCAGACCACTTCGACGTCATCGTCATCGACGAGTTCCACCACGCCACGGCCGGTACGTACCGCCGGGTGATCGAACACTTCACGCCGAAGGAGCTGCTGGGACTCACCGCCACCCCGGAGCGGATGGACGGGCTCAATGTCCAGGACGAGTTCTTCGATGGGCGCATCGCCGCCGAAATGAGGCTTTGGGAAGCTCTGGAGAACGACCTGCTGTCTCCCTTCCACTACTTCGGCATCCCGGACGGGACCGACCTCACGAACCTCACCTGGCAGAAGGGTTCGTACGCCGATCAGGAGCTGGGCAATCTCCTGACGGCCAACGACGCGCGAGCCCGCATCATCGTCAAGCAGGTCCGGGACAAGATCTCCGACCCCGGCGCCATGCGTGCGCTCGGCTTCTGCGTCACCAAGGCGCACGCGCACTTCATGGCCGACTACTTCCGCAGGGCCGGTTTCCAGGCTGCGGCCCTCGACAGCGACTCGTCGTCCGGGGTACGCGCTCAAGCGCTGCGCGACCTCCAGAACGGCAAGCTCCAGGTCATCTTCTCGGTGGACTTGTTCAACGAGGGGCTCGACATCCCGGACGTGGACACGTTGCTCTTGCTACGGCCGACCAACAGCGCCACCGTTTTCCTCCAGCAGCTGGGACGGGGACTGCGGCGTACCGACACCAAGCCGGTACTCACGGTCCTGGACTTCATCGGACAGCACCGAGCGGAGTTCCGCTTCGAGGAACAGTTCCGGGCCATGACCAACCTGTCGCGCAATCGGCTGGTCGAGCACATCGAGCGCGGCTTTCCGCAGTTGCCGTCGGGCTGCCAGATCATCCTGGAGGGCAAGGCCAAGAGTCTGGTCCTCGACAACATCAGGACGCAATTGGCCGCCACGGTGAAGACGCTGGTGAAGGAAGTCAAGGAGTACAGCACTCCGCTCCTCGCCGACTACCTCCGGGAGAGCCGCCGAGAGATCAAGGAGCTGTACAAGAACGGCCACTCCTGGACTCTCGTGCTGCGTCGTGCCGGCCTGGCCGATGAACCGGCTCCCCCGGACGAGGAGGCGCTGCTCAAGCGGGTACACGCATTCCTCCACGTGGACGACCCCGAGCGTGCGCAGGCATACCTGAGCCTTCTGGCGGACGACGCCCCTTCGTACGAGGAACTCGACCAGACCGGCCAGGCCTACGCCCGCATGCTGTTCTTCAACCTGTGGGACAACGCGGGTGGCTACACCGGTTACGCGCAGGGCCTTGCGGCGCTACGTCCGCAGCGCGCCCTGAGGGACGAGCTCCGACAGGTGCTGTCGTACGTCATCGACCGGGCCGACCATGTTCCGATCCCGCTGTCGGATGGCCTCGGCACCGTGCCGCTGAAGGTTCACAGCTCGTACAACCGGTCGGAGATACTGGCTGCTCTCGGCATCGCCCGGTTCGGTGGGCAGATGCCGAGATCCTTTGCCCAGGGCGTGCAGTGGGCGGAGGAGTCCCAGACGGACGCACTGCTGATCACGCTCGAGAAGGACGAGAGGGACTTCTCGCCCACCGTCCGGTACAAGGACTACGCGATCAGCCCGAATCTCTTCCACTGGGAGTCCCAGAACGCGACTTCCCCCGATTCCGCCACGGGCAAGCGCTACCAACAGCACGCCGGTCGCGGCTCCCACGTCCTGCTGTTCATGCGCCGCTACGCGACCACGGACACGGGCAAGTCCCAGCCGTGGATGCTTCTGGGCCCGGCGACCTACGTGAGGCACACCGGCAGCAAGCCGATGGCGATCACCTGGCACCTCGATCACGATCTCCCAGCCGACGTGTGGACCTACTCGGCAGCGATCCAGGCGAGCTGATCCACCGACGCCGTCCGTCGGCCGGACGACTCAGGACAGTCGCGCTTGGCACTCCGCCTCGAAGCGCGACTGGGCCCGATCGAGCGCGTCGTCAGCGTCCCGCCCCTGCGCGCGGAGCCAGTGGAGGAGGTCGCCGATGGCATTGATCGCGGCCTCCTCCGCCAGCACTGCCGACAATCGGCCCTGCTCAGGTGGATGCTGCATCGCCCCGGAAACGCTGTACAGACTCAGTACGTCCGCGGCCCGCGCCAGTCGCGGCATCGGCATGTGCCGCCGCTCCGCTCGCGCCACGTCGATACCGAACTCGCACCAGGTCACCTTGTGATCACCGGCGAGTTCCACGCCCCAGCGCTCACTCATGGCGTCGACCAGCGCCATTCCCCGGCCTACCTCCGCGTCCAAGCTCGCACAGGCAAGCGTCGGAAGGGCACGAGCATCGGGGTCGTGAACCTCGATGCGCAGTCGGGCGACGCCGAGTGAAGCGACGAGGGTGGACGGCGTCTCCGGCCCGACGTGCTTGATGACATTGGCGACGAGTTCGCTCGCGCAGAGCTCGACGGCATCCGTCAGCTCATGCAAGCCCCAGTACTCCAGGTGGATTCGCAAGGCGCGCCGAAGAGCCCAGACCTGCTCGGCGTCCGCCAGGAACGGCAGCTTCCACGGCTGCGTCGGCCTCCAACGAGAGTCATCCATGTCTTGCCGCTCCCCACCTTCAATGCCTCACGGTGATGCTGTCGCGACTCAGAGTTGCATTGAAACTCTCGAAATGGAACTCTCACCAGAGAGGGATGGGGGCACACAGCAGCAGCACGCGCCCCCGGCGCACACCGCCTTGCCGCCGCGACCGACGGAGCACGACGATCTACTGGACCAACCCGAAGGACTGAGGACATGGCAGTCGGACCCACCACCCGCAGGCGTCAGTTGGGCGCCGACCTGCGACGACTCCGGGAACGCAAGGGGCTGACACTCGAAGAGGCCGGGTCCCGCGTCGGCATCTCGAAGGCGACGCTCAGCCGCTACGAGACGAAGGAAGGCACGGTCAAGTGGCCGGCCGTAGACGCCCTGTGCCGCGAGTACGCCGCCACGGACGAAGAGCGGATGGCCCTGGTCGAGTTGGCGAAGGGCGCCAAGATCCAGGGGTGGTGGCGGTCGCTCGCCGACCCCATCCCCGACTCCATGAACCTGATGCTCACCTTGGAAGACGAGGTCGTACGCGAGGACCACTACGCGTGTATGTACGTCCCCGGGCTTCTCCAGACGCGCGCCTACGCGGAGGCGGTCCATCGCGCTTCGGAGGTGCAATGCGACGAGCGGGAAGTCCAGTACATGGTCGACATCCGCATGAAGCGCCAGGAGTTGTTGGAGCGCGATGAGCCTCCGCGCATCTGGTGCGTGATCGACGAAGCCGCGATCCGCCGTCGGGTCGGAGGCCATGACGTCATGCGTGAGCAACTCGCACACCTGCTGGCCTGCGCCGAGCGGCCGCATATCACCATCCAGGTCCTCCCGTTCTCCCTGGGCGCGCATGCGGCAGCCGTGGGAAGCTTCGTCACCCTTCGCGGCCAAGCCCGTGAGCTGGACGTCGTCTATGTGGATCTTCTCGGCGGTGGGCTGTTCATGGAGAAGCCGGAGGAACTGGAGCGATATAGGTTGGCCTTCGACTACCTCAGCGCCCAGGCGCTCGACCTCGAGTCCTCGGTCGAACTCATCGACCGGGTCAGCAAGGAGTGAGTCTTGATAGAAGCCAGCCCGGCGCCCCACTGGTTCAAGTCCTCGTACAGCGGGGGTAGCGGCACTGAATGCGTTGAGTGCGCGTACATCCCACACGGTGCATTGATACGCGATTCCAAGTGCGCTGACGGCCCCACGCTGGACGTGCGGCTGAGTAGCTGGCGCTTGTTCATCGACGCAGTACGCCACGGGGCACGGCCGTCCCTCTGACCGACCGAGGCGGATACGGCCCCTTCACCTCACGCGAAAGGGGAGGGGCGTGGAGATCGACGAATACTTACCGTCACCCTTGCCGGGCCATCAGGGGCGTAAGAGTCTGCAGAAGGACTCTCTGACCTGCGCACAAGTGGGTGCGGCCCTCGACTGGAGCGGTTCCAAGGTCAATCGCATGGAGACCGGCAGCGGAAGGGTTCAACCGTCCGACGTGGACGTCCTCTGCCGCTTCTACGAGACCACGGACGAACTGCGCGAGTTTCGCAAGTCGCTGGCCCGGCAGGCCAAGACACGGAGTTGGTGGCAGGTCCACGGCTCGGGTGAACTCCACACGTGCGGCTCCTACATGCCGCCCGAGGACATCGATCGAGCGGTGAGAGTACGCCTGGAACGACAGTCGATGATCAGCGCACCCGATGCTCCCGACTGCTGGTTCGTCGTGAGCGAAGGAGCTGTACGCAGAGACATGGGGGATCGCGAACTGATGCGGGTCCAACTGGAATACGTGTTGGACGCCGTGCAGCGCCCGAGCGTAACGCTCCAGGTACTCCCGTTCGACGCCGGCACCTGCCCGACCACGGGCCCGTTCACCGTGCTGGGGTTCCCGGACCCGGAGGACCCGGACGTCGTGTACCGGGACGGCATCACCGATGCGATGTACCTGGAGGGCGAACCTCACGTCCGGGAGTACAACAGGGCCTTCGACGAGTTGCGCGCGGCGGCCCTGAGCCCGCGCCGCAGCATGCAACTGATCAACAGCGTGATGAAGGAGTCGACACGATGAACACCGACAACGATCGTCTCGGTGACGCAGCGCCGGCGCTCACTTGGATCAAGTCGTCCCACAGCAACGGCGCGGGAGGCGAATGCGTGGAGTGTGCCGCCGACGGTGATCGGATACTCCTGAGAGACACGAAAATCGGCGGCGCAATCATGGCATCCGTCGGCGCTGCCGCTTGGCAGGCCTTCACTCGCGCGGTGCGAGCAAGGTCTACGCCCGGCACGGACCTGTAGGACACTCCATGTAGCACAGAGGAGACCGAGGAGCAGATGATCGTGAGCGCACAGTATGCAGAAACCGGTGTTTCCGCTCCGTTCCCCCTGAGAACCATCGGCGACATAAGAGCCGCCCTGTTGGCCGGTCACGGGTTCCCCGGCGACAAGGAGGCCTTCGAAACCGATCTTCAGCGCGCACTGGAAGGTTCCTCGGAGGCCGACCTGACGAGGGTGGGCGCAGTGATCGTGGATTACCGGGGCCGCATCCGTCTGTATCAGGACCCCGACTTCGACATCGCCGTCCAGGAGGGCATCGACCTCACGATGCGTCTGAAGCGGGAGGCTCGAGGCGAGTGAGCGATGTAATCGCGGTCGTGACCGTTCGAGCGGCACAACTGGCGAAGGCACTGGGCGCGGAACAGCCGCTGGAGGAACTGAGGAGAGAACTTGAGCTGGTGCCCCGGCTCGGAGTGCTGCTCGGCCCCCGCCGACAGGACGGCTTAGAGGTGCGCAAGACGCGGATCGAAGCCACCAGCGACGTACCCGGGCTCGCTGTGGCATACGTGTACACGCCTACCCCGCCTCCACCGACAGTCGCGATCACGTCGATCACGCCCGATGACGGAGTCCACGAGTAGTTCCGCATCCACTGACCGCCCGCACTCCGGGAAACCTCAGGCCCGGCCGCCGTCGTCCCCACCCTCGACGATCTTCAGGTCGGCACGCTTCCCGTCATAAGGATCAGGCGCGTCGGCCGGAATGCTCTGCACCGCCTGCCCCTGCGCCGCACCGTTGCCGTTGAAGACGAAGTCTGGACGGATGCGCCAGTTGCGACCGTCAGGGTAGATGAACCCCTGAGAGGCGAGCTGCTTGAGGCTGCGCGAGACGGAGGCTTGTGACATGCCCACCTGCTCGGCGAACTTCACCTGGCTCTCCACGAGGACCAGGCCGTGATCCTTGCGGTTCTGGAGGGCGCACATCTTGTGGAACAGCTTGTACGCGCTGACGCTGAGGTCCGCCTCGGCGAGGGCGTTGTGTGCCGCGTATCCCATCGTGGTGAAACCTCCTCCCCTGAACCAGAGGCCGTGCGCGGCCGAGGCCGAGGAGTGGACGGTGAAGTCGTTCACCTCGCCCGTCCGCTTGTTCACGGTCTCGATCCGGGTCACTCGCCGGGCCGCACGCACAGAGTACTCCCAAGGGTGAATGAGGGACGTGCAGCTCTGACTAATCCGTTGCAGTGCTGCCAAGATGCGATTCAGTACTGGATACCCTAGATCATCCATTCAGATCTGGATAGTGTCATGCAGAACAGCATCAACTTGGCCGCGTTCCCCCAGTTCAGCCGCCTGGACATGCTCCTGCGTCTTTAACAGGTAAGGGCGCGCGTCGCCCGACCTTCCGTCACAACCCTCGAATGGGCGTGGCTGATGCCGGGACGTGGCTGATGGAGGCACACGTGACGGACGGCCGTCCGGCTCTCCCGCCGTCGTGGCGGGCTTTCTACGGCTGAGGTCTCCAGGTGGCGTAGATTCCGCGCTCAGGCAATTCGCTGTCGACGTCGGCGTGCTGTGCGCGGCGGCGGTGGACGTGACGGGGCAAAGGCCCGATCGTTGGCCGGCCGAAGGCCTGCCGTGCAGCCCGGTTCAATGACCTTCTGCCCAGTAATCCGCCAGCATCCCTCCAGGCCACACGGGCTCGCGGACTGCGCCTCGTGGCCCCATCTCGGTGAAGTACGGCGACACGTCGTAGATCTTCGTGCCGACCACCGCGTCCAAGTCGGTCACCCGGAGTCGAAGGCCGTCGACTGCCAGCAGGCGCGGGAAGCTCTGTGCCAGTTGGTTGGGGCGCCGGTGGTTGCGGTGCGCGAACGTCCCTGTTGCAGGCCACTGCGTGTTTCCTCGCGGACTCCGTGCGTGATATTCGACGTCATCAGGTGATGCCTGGTCGAAGTGCCACACGACCACAAGGTGTGAGAAGTCCTCCAGGCCCTGCACGGAGTCGATGGGGAACTCGGCCTCGTCGAGCTGGATCACGGACTCAACGCCGCCCCAGTAGTCATCGGCCACCTCAGTGCGGCCGTTGATGACTTCCCCGATCGGCTTGATCTCCAAGGCCATGGCCGGTCCCCTTGACTCGAATGTATGGACGCCGGCGATCAATCTACTTGGGCGAGACAGGAGGCCGCGCGGGCGTCGAGAGCCCTCACCGCAGGGACTCCGCGTCTGCGGTAGGGCGACAGCAGTTGCCGCATGTCGACGACGCTCTGCCTGGCACGACCGGAGTAGATCCCGTCCTCCATCGCGTCCAGGACACTGGTCCACGTCGCGCACGCCTCTTCCACGCCGCCCTGGGCGATCTGCGTCGCGCCCATCTACCCGAGGGTGACCGTGGCCGCCCGGTCGTTGTGTCGGTTCGCTGCGAGAGCCCGCGCGTGCACCACGCCCAGGAGCGCTCGCCCTCGCGGCGTGGCGGCTGCGTACCGCTGCCCATGCACCGAATCCTGCGCGAGTTGGAGCGCTTCGTGGCGAAACCCCATGTCGAGCGCTTGGTGGGCCATGGCTCTCAGGAATGCCCGCTCAGGGGGTGCGTCGTCCGTAGATGCCGAGTTCGGGCACTTCGCGGACTTCGCGCCACGGCGAACCCGTGGAACTGACCCGCAGAGTCGTTCGGTGCCATGTCCCTTACCCACGGCCTCACGCAACGGCTAGATATCCTGCGCCCATGATCCGCGCAGTGGCCTTCGACGTCGGTGAGTGTCTCGTGGACGAGACCAGGGAGTACGGGACGTGGGCGGACTGGCTTGGGGTGCCGCGGCACACCTTCCACGCGATGTTCGGCGCTGTGATCGCTCAGGGCCGCGACTACCGTGAGGTCTTCCAGGAGTTCCGGCCCGATTTCGACCTCTACTCGGAGCGCGAGAAGAGAGCCGCTGCCGGGCAGCCCGAGACCTTCGGCGAAGGAGACCTGTACGGGGACGTCCGAACGTCCTTGCAACAGCTTCGAGCCGCTGGCCTCTGGCTCGGCATCGCCGGAAACCAGACGGTCCGCGCCGGTCGCATCCTCCGTGAGCTGTTCACCTCCGACGTCGACCTGATCGGCACGTCCGACGACTGGGGTGCCAGCAAGCCGGACCCCCAGTTCTTCAAGCGGGTCGCGGACGCCGTTCCCTTCGAGGTCGGCGAAATCCTGTACGTGGGTGATCGCTACGACAACGACATCCGGCCGGCCCGCGAGGCGGGGATGCAGACCGCACTCGTGCGTCGTGGGCCCTGGGCCACCATCCAGTGGGAAAGCGCAGAGGCCCGGGAAATGCCGACATTCCGCATTGAGAGTCTGGCTGAACTCAACGACCTGATCCGACAGTTCAACGACTCAGAACGCTGACCGTGGTCGACCAGTCGTAGAGACGGTCGTCCAGATCGCGAACGCAGCGCTCGTGCTGGTGAGGAGTCAGCGCGCGTCGCACTTCACGCACTCGGTCCATGCCGGTCGCGTACCAGGTGAGGGCCAGCTGGTCGAGTGCCTGGCCGGCGTATGAGCATGCTTCTTCCGGGTGACCGGACGCGGCTTCGACAGCCGCCAAATCGCCATAAACGACCGTCCGTTGTTTCTCTTCGCCAGGCACCATGGCTTCCAGCGCCTCCAGCAAGGTCGTCCGGGCCTGCGGAAGGTGGCCGGCGAGCAGTTGGGTGTTGCCCTTGAAGGCCGCGAGCCTGGCCGGGGAGAACCAGTCCATCCACTCCGGTGACGGGTGGCCGTTGCCGTCCTGCAGGACATCCTCGGCGTGGCCGATCAGGTGGAGGGCGGTACGGGTGTCACCGCATCGGGTCTCACACTCCGCCTCTACAGCATCCAACCAGGCCAGGAATTCCGCCGACGCCTGGGTACGGCGGGCGTAGGTGCGAGCGGCGGTCATTCGCTCACGGGCCGCGTCACGGTCCCCGACCCAGCCGGGGATGAAGGCCATGTGCGCGATGACCGCCGATCCGAGCAGCGGTGCATCCGCCTCACCTGCTGCTTGGAGGGCCAAGAGGAGCGTCTCGTGAGCGAGGCCGGGCTCTCGCAGGTCGAAGAACTCGATCCGGCCCGCCAGGAGGTACGTCTCCGCCAAGGCCGTGGCGATCACACTCCGAGTGGGTTCAGCAGCCTCCCGGAGCAGGACGCAGCCCAACGTCGCGTGAGCCTCGACTGCCGGTCGCAGGCCGGCCGGTGCGACCGACCAGTAGAGCCGCCGATGCGACTTGGTCACCGCGTGGAAGTCTGTTCCAACGATCGCCGGGTGGGACGTTGCTGTCCTTCTGCCCGGGACGCCCGGCAGTCCCAGGGAGGCGGCTGCAGGAACGGACATGCGCTGCCCTGGGTCGGATTTCAGTCCGTCCGTGCCCCATGGCGGAGTGAATCCGAGCGCCTCCAGGCTCTGTCCCAGCAACTGCACCAGTACGCGCTGACAATCCGGCTGCGGCCACGGCGGGTTGTCCGACTCCCAGCGCCGGACCTGCCTGGCTCCGATGGAGAGGCCGCGTATTCCCATGCGCTTCGCATGGTCCGAAAGGGCGTCGGCGAGGTCCTGCTGCGAGTTGAACCCGGCAGCCACGCGTGCGGCTTTGAGGCGGACGTTCCCTGTCGGCCTGGTCACGGCACCTCCTGGAGGTTCGACTCGTTCAAGCCTCCCACAACGAGTCCGCTACACGGTCCTCCATCACCCTCAGGCTGGCCCGTACGTCCCATCCAAGTCCTCTTGAAGGCCCTCAGAAGACCTATGTTCAGTCGGCCTACTCGTGGAGTCTGAGCGGCGTACTCACCGTGAAGAAGCCGAGGAGGCGTCAGTGTTCACGCAGGAGGCTCTGGACAGGGCCATTTCCGAGTGGCTGGCCCGGAGTAGCCCGAGTCCGGAGCGTGCTCGGCGGGAGTGGGCTTCCCAAGGCGTTGCCCTCCTGCCGCTCGGGGAGCGCTTCGCGGCTGTGCGTCTGCCCGCACGCGTCGTTCACGCGGCGGTACGGTCCAAGGACCGCGACCAAATCGCCGTGGCTCTGGGCGAGTCCCTCGGGGGGTCGATCATCCACGACCGACGAGCGGCGGGCGGGACGTACTACGTGCTGGTCCAGGGCCACACCGCTCTCGTCTGGCCCTACGCCGACCTCGCGACCTGTCTCGGTCACGGAACCTATCTCGGCGTTCCCCGCATCGACCGTCAGGAGCCACCCGGCACGTACTGGGTCGTCCCGCCTCGGTACGAGGGCGACCTGTGCGCTCCTCGTGCGATCACGGCGTTGGTACAGGACGGACAGACACGCCTCGCTCAACGATCCGAACAGTTCGGACTCTCGCTTCCCCCGTATGAACAGGAGTGAACAGATGGCCGATACGAGGACACGAGCCCCGTGGGCCCTACGCCTGGTCACCGACCGGCTCCCTGCGACCCCCGCCCCCTACACGTCCGTCACCCTGGACCCCACCACCCAGACCGCCCGCTACACCGACGCCGTCGGCCGAGTGGTCGGGATGGGACAGCACGGGACCTCGCGGACGAGTGGTACGGCGTCCGTGTCGGGAGGCGGGGACGGGCAGCAGCCGCAGCCTCAGTCCCAGGACGACACGACGACCGACTACGAGTCGGACTGAACGATGGCTCGTACCGTTCTGGTGGTCACCGCCCTGGAGGACGTGACCGCGGACTGGGTCATCGCCGCCCTGAACGAGCGCGGGGTGCCGGTCGTCAGGGTGGATCCTGCTGACGTCGGGCCACGCCTGGCCTTCGGGTTTCACATCGGTGCCGACGCGCCGGCCTGGAGTGGGCTGCTGCGCACCGAGAGCCGAGACGTGGATCTGGGAGAGGTCGGCGCTGTCTACCCTCGGCGACCTACTCCCTTCCGGGACCGGTTCACGCGGTTGCCGCGTCAACAGCGGGACTTCGCAGCGGCCGAGGCGAGACACGGGCTCGGCGGTGTTCTGAACGATCTGCGATCCGCCGTGTACGTCAACCATCCGGCGGCTGTGGCACGCGCGGAGTTCAAGCCGGGACAGCTCCGGAGATTCGCGGAGCTGGGGTTACGGATTCCCGCGACTCTGGTCACCAACGACGTCGTGGCGGCGCGGGACTTCGCCGAGAGGCATCCGTCCGTCGTCTGCAAGACCTTCCGAGGGCTGCCGCCCGGCGAGGACGGCCGTGCCGGTGCGATCTGGACCCAGCGCGTTCACTCCGACGACTTCGACGACTCGCTCTCGGTGACGGCTCATCTTTTCCAGGCCGAGGTTCCGAAGGTCGGTGACGTACGGGTCACCGTGGTCGGTCGGCGCGTATTCGCCCAACGGATCACTGCCCCCAGCGGGGCACTCGACTGGCGGTGCGGTGCCTGGGACGACCTGGTCCACTCCCCCGTCACCGTCCCTTCGGTGGTCGAGACCGCCCTGCACCGCTACCTGGCCGCCTCTGGTCTGGTCTTCGGGTGCTTCGATTTCGCGCTCACCGGTGACGGGCGTTCTCCAGACGACTGGTGGGCGATCGAGTGCAACCCGAACGGACAGTGGGGCTGGCTCCCGGACGCGTTCGCGATCACCGAGGCCTTCGCCGACATTCTGAGTACGGAAGGAACCCGCAGCTCATGACTCTGCCCCCAGACCTAGACACCGACGCGGGGGCGCTGCGCGCGGCCATGGTGAAGGGCCTCGCCGGTGTCACTGCGGACGCCGACGCCGATGCCGACGCCCGATTCCCGGTTCACTCTGCTTGGCTCGCCGCCGCGGAGAAGGTGCCGCGTCACGCGTTCGTGCCCGGCTTCTACCTCCCCGCCGACGAGCCCGACGCGCAAGGGCTGACGGTGTGGGAGCCGGTGACGCGGAAGGCCGACTACGGGCGGTGGCTCGCCGCCGCGTACTCGGACGCCACGCTGATCACGCAGTTCGACGGCGAGGAGACCGACTGGGAGCGGCCGGCCGTCCGGCACGGTGGAGCGCCCACGTCGTCGTCGACGCTCCCCTCGCTCGTCCTGCGCATGTGGTCGGACGCGGACGTCGTCGAGGGACACACGGTCCTGGAGGTCGGGACGGGGACCGGATACTCGACCGCACTCGCCTGCGAAAGGCTGGGCTCCTCCCACGTGAGCAGCGTCGAGGTCGACGCCGTCAGGCTGGCGGCAGCGGCCGGCGCGCTGTACGGCTGTGGCTACACGCCTACGCTCGCCCGGGCCGACGGGCTGTACGGGTACTGGCCCGAAGCCTGGTTCGACCGGATCGTGGCCGCCTGTTCCTTCCGGTCCGTGCCGCCCGCTCTCCTCAGCCAGACCCGCCCCGGCGGGAAGGTCCTGCTCCCCCTGTCAGGGTGGCTCCACGGCAACGCCCGTGTCCTGCTCACCGTCGCCGGGGACGGGACCGCCGAGGGCCCCCTGCTGCCGGGCACCATCTCCTTCATGCCCGCCCGGACCCATGCGGCACCGGCGTACGGGAATCCCTCGGACTGGGCCGCCGGGCTGCACGAGGAGCGGTCCCGGTCCGCGCGGCACGCACCGGAGCGGCTCACGGCTGCGACCGAGGAGGCCTTCCACCTGCGGTTCCTCGCCCAGGGTGCCGTACCGGAGGCGCAGATGGTCACGGTCGACGGGGTGCCGCACCTCATCGACGTGGTCTCCGGGTCGGTCGCCACGCTCACTGCGGACGGTGGGGCGTGGAGTGTGCGGGAAGGCGGACCGCTGAAGCTGTGGAGACGGATCGAGGACCTCGTCGACGCCTTCGACGCCGCGGGGCGGCCGGGACCGGAGACGTTCACCCTGCGGGTGGACGACGACGGACAACGGCTGCTGCACGCACGGCTTCCACAGCTGCGGCTGCCCCGGCCGGTTCGGTGAGGCGGATCGTCGTCGGCCGTTCGGTGCCGGGAGTTGCCGCTGGACGGGGCTCAGAGGCTCTTTCGCATGCGGATGCACATCGTCTCGTGGCGACGGATCGATCCGTCGGGTCCTTCCTCGTCCCAGGCGTCCGGTTCGCGGCCGTACGCGACGTAGCCCAGGCGCTCGTACAGGGCGCGGGCCCGGGGGTTGTCCTCCTCCACGGCGAGTTCGGCCCTACGGAGTCCGCGGTCCCGGATTCGTTGTTCGGCGGCGCGGACGAGCAGCGTTCCCAAGCCGCAGGACTGGAGCGCCGGTAGTACGGCGAGCTGCCATATGGTTCCGGCTTCCTCGGAGACCTGATAGTCGACGCCGCCGATCGCCACCGGCAGGTCCACAGGAGTGCAGACGGCCAGGTAGTCCACCTCGCCTGCCGCGGCGCGCGTCAGCGCTCCCTCTATGTGGCGCAGATGCGTGGCCGTGCCGGACCAGGTGCACGCCGGCAAGTCCTGGGGCAGCAGATCACGCACGGTGACTCGCGTGGTGACGGTGGCGCAGGGGGAGTGGTCCTCGGAGGTCATGCCCCGAAGCATGCGACCTCGGGGATGGTGCGACAACGGAATTCTCCCGGCGACTCCTGGCCAGGGCGGGAGTACGGAGGAGTACGGCCCCCTACCGCGGCGCCAGGAGCCGCCGTAGTCGGCCGTAGTCGGGGGTGGCGAGGTTTACCCCGAAGGTGCCCCGCGCCCGGCCGAGGCGGTGCGCCGGGTCACCGGGGCGTCGGCGTCGCGCCCGTCGCGGTGAGGGACATCTCCCAGAGCCGGGCGGCGTTGCCGGGGTCGACGGCGTACGGGCGTACGCCGTTGTCGTCCATGGGGGTGTCGGGGGCGAAGACGCGGGCGACGTCGCAGTCCGCCAAGTAGAGGCCGCCCCGGCCGTCGAGGAGGGGGGAAGTGGCGGCCCACAGGCCGGTGGCGGCACCCTGGGAGGCGGTCTTGAAGTCGGCGGCGACGACGTTGCCGTGCTCGTCCACCCAGCCGGAGTCGACCTGTTCCCGGAGCGTCATCTCCCGCTGGAGACCGGTGATGATCTTGCCGGGGTGGAGGGCGAACGCGCGGATGCCGTCGTCCCTGCCGAGAGCGTCGAGGTGCACGGCGAACAGGGCGTTGGCGGTCTTGGCCTGTCCGTAGGCCAGCCACTTGTCGTAGCCGGTGCGGAAGTGCGGGTCGTGCCGGCGGATGTCGGTCATGGCGTGTCCGGCGGAGCTGTACGCCACCACACGCGCCCCGTCCGCGGCGGCCAGGAGCGGGTAGAGCGCGCAGGCGAGCGTGAAGTGCCCGAAGTGGTTGGCGGTGAGCTGGAATTCCCATCCGGGCCCGACCCGCCGCTCCGGGGTGGCCATGACTCCGGCGGCGGCCATCAGGAGGTCGATCCGGTCGATACGGTCGCCGATGTGCGCGGCGGCGGAACGGACGCTGTCGAGGTCGGTCAGGTCCATGGGGACGACCTCGCTGCCCTTCACGTCCCGCAGGGCGGCTCGGGCGGTGTCGGGGCGGCGGGCGGGCACGAGGACCCGGGCCCCGGCGGCCGTCAGGGCCCGGGTGCTTTCGAGGCCGAGTCCGGAGTAGCCCCCGGTCACCACGGCGGTCGCGCCCGAGAGGTCGTGGCCGGTCATGACGTCCTCGGCGGTGGTGGCGGCGGAGAAGGGGGAGTTGAGCGGCCGCTGTTCGGTGTGGGTCATGGCGCCGACGCTACGATCTAGAGCAAGGTCTAGATCAAGTCCTGGGGTGAGCGGCGTGACGAGCACCGAAGCGTCCGGAGTATCCCGGGTATCCGGAGTATCCGGGGTATCCGGAGTGTCCGGGCAGTCGCTGAGCATCGGCGAGGTGGCGGAGCGGACCGGACTGAGCGTGCACGCGCTGCGCTTCTACGAGCGCGAGGGTCTGCTCGTCGGGCCGGTCCGGCGCACGTCGGGCGGCAGGCGGCGGTACGGCTCCTTCGACGTCGACTGGCTGCTGATCTGCGTCAAGCTCCGCGAGTCGGGCATGCCGCTGGCCGACCTCAAGCAGTTCGCCGGACTGGTGCGCCGGGGGCCGGGCAACGAGGCGGAACGCCTGCGGTTGCTCGACACCCATCAACGGCGCGTCGACGCCCAGATCGAGGCGCTGGAGGAGTGCCGGTCCGTCATCGCCTGGAAGGTCGGTGTCTACGCCGAGCACCTCGCGCGCGGCGAAGCCGGTGGGCTCTGGGACCCGACGGCCTGAGGTAGGTGGTGGCGCCCGGTCGGGCGCTTCAGCGACGCCCTCGCCGGATATTCGCTGTCGCGCCCGCCCCATGGGGGCGCAGGATGACGGCCATGACTCTGGCCACCCCCACCCTGGACACCGATCGCCTGCGGCTGCGGCCCTTCGCCGAGGACGACGCGGGCTTCCTCTACGCCATGCACAGCAGCAAGCACGTGATGCGCTACTGGGACTCCCCGCCGTGGACCGAGCGGGCCCGCGCCGGGCGCTTCGTCGAGATGTGCCGGAAGATGGCGGACGAGGGCACCGGCGTGCGGGTGGCCGTCGACCGCGCCGGCGACGGCGCCTTCGTCGGCTGGTGCTGCCTGGTCGAGTGGAACCCGGTCTACCGCAGCGCGTCGCTGGGCTACTGCCTCGACGAGGCGATGTGGGGCCACGGCTATGCGACGGAGGCCGCGCACGCCCTGCTGCGGTGGGCCTTCGACACGCTGGACCTGAACCGGGTCCAGGCCGAGGCCGACACCCGCAACGCGGCGTCCGCCCGGGTGCTGGAGAAGGTCGGGTTCGTGCGCGAGGGGACGTTGCGGGAGGACTGCGTCGTCGACGGCGAGGTGTCCGACTCCTGGGTGTACGGGCTGATCAGGCGGGACTGGCGGCCGTCGGACGGGCCGGCCCCGGCTCGCTGAGAGGCGGCCGGAAGGAGCGCCGTCCGAACGGGAACGGGCCCGGTACTCGCCGAGAGTACCGGGCCCGCCGCTCGCATCCGCCCCGTCCCCACAGGTGGGTGCGAGCCTCCACATGCCGCCTACATGTGGACGGTGGGGGCGGCGTCGGGGTCCGCCGCCGCGGGGACGCCGGGCCGGTAGAGCAGGGCCGCGATCAGCCCGCCCGCGGCGAAGAAGGCCGCCGACCACAGGAAGCTCGTGGAGTAGGACTCCATCGAGGCCTGGGCCTGGACCAGCTTGTTGGTCGGGTCCCGGCCGACGAGGTAGGACGTGGCGGCACTGGCGGCGAGGGTGTTGAGCAGGGGCGTGCCGATGGAGCCGCCGATCTGCTGCATCGTGTTGACGGAGGCGCCCGCGACTCCGGCGTCCTCGGTGGCCACGCCGCTGGTCGCGAGGCTCATCGCCGGGGCCATGATCAGGCCGATGCCGAGTCCGGAGACCAGGAGGGGCGGCAGGACGTTGGCGGCGTAGGAGCTGTCCAGTCCGAGGGCCGTCAGCCAGAACATGCCGCCGGCCGCGAGCGCCATGCCCACGGGGACGACGATCTTCGGTCCGACGAACGACAGGATGAAGGTGGTGGACAGGGTCGCCGACAGCATCAGCGTCGCCACCATGGGCAGGAACGCCAGTCCGGTCTGGATCGCGGAGAAGCCCAGGGTGAGCTGGAGGTAGTAGGTGAGGAACAGGAACACGCCGAACATTCCGGCGCTGGCGACCAGCATGGACACGAAGGACGCGCCGCGGTCGCGGTCCAGGAGCACGCGCAGCGGCAGCAGCGGGTGCGCGGTCCTGGTCTGCCACCAGGCGAACACGGCCAGCAGTACGGCGCCGGCGGCCAGGAAGCCCCAGGACAGCGGCGAGCTCCAGTCGTGCGACTCGGCGTTGGAGAATCCGTAGACGATGCCGAACAGGCCCGCGGTGACCAGCACGGTGCCGGGGACGTCGAGCTTGGCGCCGCGCTCGCGCTGCGTGTTCTGGAGCAGCAGCCAGCCGCCGACGATCGCGACCGCCGCGATGAAGAGGTTGACGTACAGGGTCCAGCGCCAGTTCAGGTACTCGGTGAGCACGCCGCCCAGCAGCAGGCCGACGGCCGCGCCGGAGCCCGCGATGGCACCGAAGATACCGAAGGCCTTCGCTCGTTCCTTGGCGTCCGTGAAGGTGGTGGTGAGGAGGGAGAGCGCGGCCGGGGCCAGCAGGGCGCCGAAGAGGCCCTGCAGCGCGCGGCCGGTGACGAGCACCTCGAAGTTCGTGGCCGCGCCCGCTATCGCGGAGGCCACCGCGAATCCGGCGACGCCCACCAGGAAGGCCGGCTTGCGACCGAACAGGTCGGCGATCCGGCCGCCGAGCAGCAGGAGGCTGCCGAAGGCGAGTGAGTAGGCGGTGACGATCCAGGTGCGGTTGCCGTCGGAGAAGCCGAGGTCGGCCTGGGCGGACGGCAGGGCGATGTTCACGATGGTCGCGTCCAGTACGACCATGAGCTGGGCGAGCCCGATCATGGCGAGGATCCACCAGCGGCGACCGGACGAGGCTCCGTCCGCCGGCGACCCGGGCTTTTGGGCCGGGGGCGCGGCCGACTCTGCTGTCACTTGGGACATGGGGACGTACTCCAGTCCTTGGTTCTTGGTTCGGGAGACGTTCAGGTCGAAACGAAACCGTTTCGTATCGCTACCAGCATACGTCCGCCGTAACGGAACGGCAGCGTTTCGATCGCCCAATTCGGTGTGAGGGACCACACGGGAGCGATCCGAGCAGAAGCGGTGAGATGTCTTCGCGCCGCTGCCGAGTACGACCCCCGTGAGTCGGCCGCCGACCCGTTCCGCACCGTCCGTGAAGTGTTTCCCCGCCGCACCCCTGCTGTTCGCCGTGCCTGGCTACCTTCGCGTGGCCCGGTCCGGCAGCAGGAGAGGTATGTCCATGAGCGCCCCTGTCCACCGCACCTCCGAACGGCCTTCCGCAACCGCCCTGGCAGCGGCCCGGCAGCGTCGGGAGGAAGGGCGGACCGGGAGTTCGTCCGGGTCCGGGACCTCGGCGGAGCAGGCCCTCCTCGGACTCCAGTCCAGGGCCGGCAACCAGGCGGCGGCCGCCACGGTGCAGCGCGCCAGGGGCCGGACCCTGGAACGGACCCCGGCGGCCGACGCCGCCCGCCCCGGCTCTGAGCCCGGCGCCCGACGTGCCCCGGCCCGCCGCGCCCGAGGCGGCTCGGCCCCCGGCGACCTGGCCGACCGCGCCCCGCTCGACACGGACCCCGGCAACCGGCGGACCGCATCGATCTCCGAGGTCCGGGGCACCAACAGCACCAGCACCAGCACCCCTGAGCGCGCCGCGACATCCGGCACCACCACGGCGACCCGCTTCACCCCGTCGGGCCGCACCCGGCGCGGCTCCGAGTCCGACACCCGGCCCGACCCCGCCGGCCTCACCCGACGCGGCTCGGCGTCCGGCACCCAGGGCATGGAAGTCGACCCCGACTTCCAAACGCGCCTCGACACGGCCAGGGAGGAAGCCCGCGCCGCCACCGAACGCGCCGCCGAAGAAGCGCGCCTCGCCGCCGAACGCGCCGCCGAGCAAGAGGCCCGCCTCGCCGCCCTCGCGGCCCGCTTCACCCCGTCGGGGCGCACCCGACGCGGCTCGGACCTCGACACCCGGCCCGACCCCGCCGCCCCCGCCGCCCCCGCCGGCCTCGCCCGCCGCGGCTCCGACTCCGGCATCCACGGCATGGAGGCCGACACCGGCTTCCAGGAACACGTCGACACGGCCAGGGAGGAAGCCCGCGCCGCCGCCGAACGCGCCGCCGAGGAAGCACGCCGTGCCGCCCTCGCGGCCCGCTTCACCCCGTCGGGGCGCACCCGACGCGGCTCGGACCTCGACACCCGGCCCGACCCCGCCGACCCCGCCGGCCTCACCCGCCGCGGCTCCGACTCCGGCATCCACGGCATGGAGGCCGACACCGGCTTCCAGGAACACGTCGACACGGCCAGGGAGGAAGCCCGCGCCGCC
>NZ_JBHWKU010000002.1:0-185899 GCF_042730645.1 Streptomyces sp. NPDC059906 | reverse complement strand
GCGGAAGCGGAAGCGCGCCTCGCCGCCGAACGCGCCGCCGCCCAAGAGGCGCGTCTCGCCGCCGAACGCGCCGCCGCCGAGGAGGCACGGATCGCCGCCCTCGCGGCCCGCTTCACCTCCTCGGGACGCACCCGACGCGGCTCGGAATCCGACACCCGGCCCGACCCCGCCGGCCTCACCCGACGCGGCTCGGCGTCCGGCACCCAGGGCATGGGAATCGACCCCGACTTCCAGACACGCCTCGACACGGCCAGGGACGAAGCGCGCACGGCCACGACCGAACGCGCCGCCGAAGATGAGGCCCGCCGCGCCGCGGAGGCCAGGTCGGAGGCCAGGGCCGAACGCCTGAAGGCAGTCGCCGAGAACGCGGACCACGGCAAGAGGCTCCTCGACCCCACGGACGCCCTGGGCAAGGGTGTCCAGGCCCCCACCGCCGCGGGCCTCGGCCAGGACGCCACCGCAGCGGCGGCCTCCGCCCCGAAGACCGACACCGCCGCCGCCGCGCAGGCTGCCGCCCAGACCCACGACGCCTCCGCCGCGGGCGTCTCCGGCGCATCCCTGAGCGGCCTCACCGAACTCTTCTCCGGCGCGGCCAGCGTCGCGGACTCGTTCAGGAACCTGAGGACGGCCCTGGAAAAGGGGAGCGGAGCCGGGTACCACAACGCTCACAAAAAGGGCAAAACCAAGGCGACCGACGCGGGCATGAGTGTCCTCAGTACGGGCGCCAACGCCGGCACCATGGCCAAGGAAGCGGTCAAGCTGCAGGGTGTGGGAAGCACCGTGGCCTCCGCCGAGGCGAGCGGTGTGCTCAGCGGCGTCGCCGGTGTGGCCAAGGCCGTCCGGGCCGCTTTCAAGTCCAAGGGTGCGATCGCGAAGATCCACGGTCTGGGGCAGCTCCAGAAGCACAACGCCGCCCAGTCCCGACGGCTGCTCCGGCTGGAGGCCGAGGCCAACACCGCCGAGCTCAACGCCAGTTTCGCCCGCGAGGCCGTGGAGCGGGCGAGGAACGACCGCGAAGGCCGTACGGAGGAGGAGTGGGCGGCGGGCCTCCGGACCGCCGGGGCCGCGTACGAGGCGACGGCGCTGATCGAGGCCCGGGCCAAGGCCGACTTCCTCAGCCTCGCGCGGGACCTGGAGGACCTGAACTTCGCCACGAATCTCGCGAAGAGCCGACAGGTCAGCAAGGTGGTCAAGGAAATGGGGGGCGGCGTCATGGGCGAGGGCCTCAAGGGAGCGGGCGGCGTCACGACCGTGGCCATCGCCGCCACCGTGGGCCTGGCGTCCAACCCCGCGGGCTGGATCACCGCCGCGGTAGGGGCGGGCCTCGTCCTCACCGCCACCGCCTACAAGGGAGGCAGTGCGGCCTACGGACGATTCCAGGAGGCCCACCACCCCGAGCTCTACACGCCGGAGGGCGAGCCGATACCCGCGGCCAAGGACACCGGGGATTCGCTGCTGCACGCCATGAAGTTCTGGAAGAAGATCACGCAGTACAAGCGCCAGCTGGCGGCGCACAAGATCTACAACATGGTCTCGCGCGAGGGCACCGATCCCACCCTGCGCGCCTCCGCCCTGCAGTTGCTGATCCTGATCAAGGCCGGTCCCACGGACCACAACCTGGAACCGGCCGAGTGGGAGGCGCGGCTCACGAACCCGGCCGAGAAGGCCGACGTGATCAAGGAGATCACGGACCAGCTCGCCTCCAGTTGATGACGCGGCGGGCCGGGAGCAGGGGGAAGCAGGCGACACACGCCCCCGCTCCCGCCCCGCGCGGCCGGCCCGGACAGCCGGGGCGGCCCCGCTCAGCCGTCGGTCGGCTGCTCGCCCGGCGCCCCCCGCAGCGCCTCCTCCAGCACCTCCCGCATTCCGACGGGCTCCCGGCCCAGCAGCGCGGCCAGCGTCGGGTCGGTCGTGGCGAACTCGCCGGCGCGGGCGGCGGCGAAGATGCCGAGGAGCTGGTCGGCGTACTGCTCGGGGACGCCCTGGGCCACCAGCTGGTCGCGGAAACCGGCCTCGGGCGCGGTGCTCCGCGTGAACTCCCGCCCCGTCACCTCGCCGGCGAGGGCCGCGATGTCGTCGAAGGTCAGCGCCCGCGAGGCGGTGAGGGGCGGCGTGGGGCCGTCGATGCGGCCCTCGTCGGCCAGGACCGCGGCGGCCGCCTCGGCGAGGTCGGCGTGCGTGGTCCAGGCGACCGGGCCGTCCGCGGGGAGCAGGATCTCGCCGGTCTCCAGGGCGTGTCCGAGGAAGCGCGTCGCGCTGGCGGCGTAGAAGCCGTTGCGCAGTGAGGTGAAGGGGACTCCGCAGCCGCGCAGGATCTCCTCGGTGGCGGCGTGGTCGCGGCAGGCCTGGAAGTGGGACGCCGCGCCGGCCCCCATCTGGCTGGTGTAGAGGACGCGGCGGGCGCCCGCCGTGACGGCCGCCTCGATCGCGGTGCGGTGCTGCTTGACGCACTCCTCGCCCAGTTTGTCCACGGAGACGACGAGGACCTGGGCGGCGCCCTCGAAGGCGTGGGCGAGGCTCTCGGTGTCCGTGAAGTCGCCCCTGCGCACCCGCACCCCCTGGTCGGCGAAGGTCCGGGCCTGCGGATGGCCCGGGTCGCGGACGCTGACGCCGACCTGTTCCGCCGACACGCGGGCGAGCAGGTGCTCGACCGTCCGACGGCCCAGCTGTCCGGTGGCTCCGGTAACGATGATCATGACGCACTCCCATGCCTGTTTCCAGTGGAATCACTTTTACAGTAACAGCGATAATCACGATGGCAACACCAAAGCGGTATCGTTGACCGCATGCCCTCTCGTTCCGACCAGACCCGGCAGCGGGTCATCGAGGCCGCCATCGGCCTGCTGACCCGCGGCGGCCGCGACGCCGTCACCACGCGGGCGGTCGCCGAGGCGGCGGGGCTGCAGCCACCGGCCATCTACCGGCTGTTCGGCGACAAGGACGGGCTGCTCGACGCGGTCGCCGAGCACGGCTTCGCGAGCTTTCTCGCCACCAAGCACGTCGACCCCGATCCGCCGGACCCCATCGAGGACCTGCGGGACGGCTGGGACCTGGCGGTCGAGTTCGGTCTGGCCAATCCCGCGCTGTACACGCTGATGTACACCGAACCGGCGCGGACGGGTTCGGCCGCCTTCAAGGCCGGCATGGAGATCCTGATGGCCCGCATGCGGCGCCTCGCCGCCGGCGGATGGCTCCGCGTGGACCAGGAGCTGGCGGCCCAGATCATCCACGCCACGGCGCGCGGCGCGGTGCTCACCTGGCTGTCGCTGCCCGAGGACCGGCGCGACCCGGCCCTGTTCACCACCCTGCGCGAGTCCATGGTCGCCGCCGTCACCCACGAGCGCCCGGCCGTGCGGGACGCCGGCCCGCAGGGCGCCGCCCGCGCGCTGCGCGCCACGCTGCCCGAGCAGACGGTGCTGAGCGAGGCGGAGCAGCGACTGCTCGGCGAGTGGCTGAAGCGTCTCTCCGACATCGACTGAGCCACTACCAGGATCGCACCCGGCGGGCCAACTCCCTTTTCGGCCACGGTGGTTCGCGCGTCATCGGCGCATTTTTCGCGCCAAAGCCCCGGCGCTTCCAGGCCGTGATCACGAGTCCGGCTCCGTGCCTCAGCGCAACGTGAGCACAAGCGGTATGGTCCCTTCCCGTATGCCGAACGCCGGTCGTGGATACGGGAGTTCGAGGCGCCTCGGGACGCGCGGTCCCGCTCCGTCTCGAGTCCGCGTCATCGGCACCCCCTGCTCGTACCGGCCCTCGCGTGTTCCCGGGAGATCCATGTCGTGCGCCTTCGCCGTCGACCGCGTCGCTGCCGACTCCGCGGCACGGGACGACCGTGGCAGACACCGGTCCGCTCCGGCCTGTTGAGAGCCCGGTCGTCATCGGGCCGGCCGGCGCCCCGCCCTGCGCGCCGGCCCGCCTCGGCCACCTCGCCCACACCGACGGCTTCCGATCCGTGAGGACCTGATGACTGAACTGATAGTGACCGCCACCGCCGTGCTGGCGGTGGCCGGAGCCGGGGCCGCGTGGTACTTTCGGCGCCAGGCCGGGCAGGCCCGGGGCCGCGGCGAGCAGCTGCGCGAGCACGCCGACCGGCTGACGCTGCAACTCGTCGCGGCGGAGCAGTGCGTGGGACACCTCGCGGCCACCGTGATCCCGGCGGCGGCGAAGGGCGGTCCCGGCGGCGCCGGCCCCGGGGGCGGGCTGCTCGTGCCGGCGCAGCTCGACGGGACCCCGCTCGCCGAGCGGCTGCGTGCCGTGCCCGGCGCGGTGGCCTCGGCGGTGGACGGCGTACGGGCCGAGGAGCGGGCGGCCGCCGAACGGGCCGCGGTCCACGCCGCCGAGCGGGTACGGCAGGACACCGAGCGGCAGATCGCCCAGGCCCGCCGCGAGTCCGTCGGCGTGGCCCGGGCCGCCGTGCGCGGCTTCGCCAACAACGTCGTGGCCCGCTCCGCGCGGCTCGGCCGGGCCGTCAGCCAGGGCGTACGGCGGCACATCTCGGACGAGGCGTACGCGACGCTCGTGGAGATCGACCACCTCACGCAGCAGATGCTGCTCACCGCGTCGGGGTACTCCGTGCTAGCCGGGGACAAGCTGTCCCGGCGCTGGCCCGCCACCACGCTGACCGACATCGTGCGGGCGGCCATGGGCCGGATCGAGGGGTACGAGCGGATCAAGCACCCCGAGATGGGGTCCGTGGTGGTCGAGGGCCGCGCCGTGGAGGCGGTCGTGCACGCGCTCGCCGTACTGCTGGACAACGCGCTGCGCTACTCGCCGCCCGCCGCCAGTGTCCACGTCTCGCTGGAACAGGGGCACCACGCGTGCTTCCTGATCGTGGACGACGCGGGACTGCGCATGGACGACGAGCGGCTGCTGTGGGCCAGCGACGTGATGTCCGGCGAACAGCGCGACGACATCACGCGCCTGGGCGCCCATCCCCAGACCGGGCTGCGCGTCGCCTCCCTGCTGGCGGAGAACTACGGCTTCCGCGTCGAGCTGACCGCGCCCAACATCTACCAGGGGACCCGGGCCATGGTCGTCCTGCCGAAGAACCTGATCGTCGACCCCGCGGTGGCCCAGCCGGTACCGAGGGCTGCCGCCCAGGCGGCCCAACCGGTCCCTGCCGCTCCGGCGGCCCCGGCGGCCCCGGCGGCCCCGGCGGATCCGGTGACCCAGGCGGTGACCGCCTCTCCGGTCGCGGCCGCGCCCGAGCCCGCCGTCCCGGCGTCCGCCGCAGCCGCCGGGCCCGCCGCATCAGTCGCGCCGGCACCAGCCACGCCGGGCGAGCCCGTCGCCAAGCCCGCCGCTCCGCCTGCGACGTCCCCCGCCGGAACCCCGGCCGCGGCGGCCGCAGCGGCCGTACCCGACCCGGCCACCCCCACCGCCACCGCCCGTATCACCCCCACCGCCCCCATCACCCCCACCGCCGCCACCGCCACCACCGCCAGCGGCCTGACCGTCCGACGGCGCTCCGCCGCGCCCGCTCCCGCGCGGCGCCCGGCCGCCCCCGACGACACCGAGCCCGGCCGCCCCGCCGTCGCCGCCGCCTGGGCGGCCGGGACCCGCCGCGGCCGGGACGGGGAGCAGCCCTCACCGGCCCCCGCCGACACCGCGGCCCGCCTCGCAACCGGCACCGCCACCCGCACCGCCGCCCGCACCACCCCCCACGACGCCGCTGACGACGAAGGACACTGATCGTGCAAGACACACACACCAACAGCCTGGGCTGGCTGCTGGACCAGGAACTCGGCAGCGTCGAGGGCGTCCGGTACGCCGTGCTGATGAGCAGCGACGGACTGCTGAAGGCCCGCACCCAGACGATCGGCCAGGACGACGGGGAGAAGTTCGCCGCGCTGACGGCGGCCCTGCGCGCGGCGGGCAAGGCCTGGGACGAGTTCACCGGCGGCGCGGGGATGCGGCAGCTGCTGATCGAGTCGGTCGGCTGCATCGGCCTGACGACGACCGCCGCGAAGAACACCATGCTGTCGGTGTGCACGACCGGCCCCGACGCCGACGTCGGGCTGATCTCGCACCACATGGTGCGGCTCGCCACCCGGGTGGGGCACGAGCTGGCCACGGAGGAGCGGGTGCCGGTCGCGGACGGCGGCCGACCGGTATGAGCGGGCCGCGGCGCGATCCCGACATGGTCCGGCCCTACGTCCGCACCCAGGGCCGGATCCGCGCGCGCGAGGACGTGCGCCTGGAGAGCGTGGTCATCGCCGCGACCGGCCCCACGGACACCCTCGGCCCGGACGCCCGCCGGGTGATGCGGCTGTTCGCCGGCGCGGACGGCGGCCTGGCCGTCGCCGACATCGCCGCCGCGCTGGAGCTGCCGCCCTCCACGGTGCGCATCCTCGTCTCCTCGCTGATGGACTCCGGCCACCTCTCCAGCCCGGTCGCCGCGATCGACGACCAGCCCGACTTCGACCTGCTGCAGGAGGTACTCCGTGGACTTCGCTCCCTGGTCTGACGGGGCCGACCGGACCGACCCGCCCGTCACCTACGTCCCGGCCACGGTGACCCGGTCCGCCAAGATCGTGGTCGCGGGCGGCTTCGGCGTCGGCAAGACGACGCTGATCGGCAGCGTCTCGGAGGTACGGCCGCTGCGCATGGAGGAGCCGATCACGCAGGCCAGCGCCGGTGTGGACGACCTGCGCGGCACCCCGCACAAGACGACGACCACCGTGGCGATGGACTTCGGCCGCATCCACCTGGCCGACGGCCGGCTCGCGCTGTACCTGTTCGGGCTGCCGGGGCAGTCCCGTTTCCAGCCGCTGTGGGAGGACCTGGCCGAGGGCGCCCTCGGCTGCCTCGTCCTGGCCGACACCCGCGACCTCGACGCCTCCCACGACGCCCTCGGCCTGCTGGACGGCGCGGGCATCCCGTACGCCGTCGCCATCAACGCCTTCCCCGGGTCCCCGGGTTACCCCGAGGCCGAGCTGCGCGAGGCGCTGGCCCTGGAACCGGCCACGCCGCTGACGTACTGCGACGCCCGTGACCGCACCTCCTCCCTGCACGCCCTGATCACGCTCACGGAGTACCTCTCCGAGCACCGTTCAGCCGCCCTACTGGAGTCCCGCCGATGACGTTGCCCGCCACCGAGACCGCGCCGGCGAGCGGTCCGGGCCGGATCGCCCTGTACGCACCGGAGTTCGCCGCCGACCCGCACGCCGCCTACCGCAGCATGCGCCGCACCCACGGTCCACTCGTCCCCGTCGACCTGGCGCCCGGCGTCCCCGCGACGCTGGTGATCGGCTACTACCAGGCCCGCCGCATCCTGAACGACCCGCTGCACTTCCCGGCCGACCCCCGCGCGTGGGAGAAGCTGATCCCGGCGACCTGCCCGGTGCGGCCGATGATGGAGTGGCGGCCCAACGCGCTGCGCTCGGGCGGCGCCGAGCACGCCCGCTACCGGTCCGCGAACACCCACGCCATCGACCAGGTGGACCAGCACGGGCTGCGCGCCCTCGTCGAACAGGTCGCCGCCGACGCCATCGACGGGTTCCGCGCCGCCGGCTCGGCGGACCTGCTCACCCAGTACTCCTTCCCCATCGCCTTCCGCGTGCTGAGCGCACTGCTCGGCTGCCCGGACGAGATCGGGCAGCGCATCGCCGACGGCATGGCGAAGATCTTCGACACCACCAACGCCGAGCAGGGCAACCTGATCCTCGCCCGGGCCGTGTCCGACCTCGTGACACTGCGCCGGACCCACCCCGGTGACGACATCACCTCCCGGCTGACGCTCCATCCGGTCGGGCTGACCGACGAGGAGATGAGCCACCAGCTCGTCACGCTCTACGGCGCCGGGATCGAACCCATGACCAACCTGATCAGCAACACGATCCTGAAGATCCTCACCGACGAGGAGTTCTCCGCGGACCTGCACGCCGGGCTCTCCACGGTGCGCGACGCGCTCGACGCCGTCCTCTACACCGACCCGCCGATGGCGAACTACTGCATCTCCTATCCCCCGTACCCCGTCGACGTGGAGGGCGTGCTGCTGCCGGCCGACCAGCCGGTGGTGATCTCGATGTCGGCCGCGAACAACGACCCGGCCCTCACCGAGGGCGTGCCCCAGGGGCAGCACGGCGGCAACCGCGCCCACCTGGCCTGGAGCACCGGTCCGCACACCTGCCCGGCCCGCTCGCACGCCTACCTCATCGCCGAGACCGCGGTCACCCACCTCCTGGACGCGCTCCCCGAGACGGACCTCGCCCGGCCCCCGGCCGAACTGACCTGGCGGCCCGGCCCGTTCCACCGCGCCCTCGAATCCCTGCCCGTCACCTTCCCCGCCGCGCAGCCCGCCGCGCACCGAGCCGCACACTAAGGAGCCAGGCCATGGCGACCCAGCAGCCCGCCCTCGTCCTCGACCCCACCGGCGCCGACCACCACACCGAGCACCGCACCCTGCGGGAGGGCGGCCCGGCCACCTGGGTGGACGTCCTCGGGGTGCAGGCCTGGTCGGTCAGCGACCCCGTCCTCCTCAAGCAGTTGCTCACCAGCTCCGACGTCTCCAAGGACTCCAGGGCGCACTGGCCCGCCTTCGGCGAGGTCGTCGGCACCTGGCCGCTGGCCCTGTGGGTGGCGGTGGAGAACATGTTCACCGCGTACGGGCCCAATCACCGCAAGCTGCGCCGGCTGGTGGCGCCCGCCTTCAGCGCCCGTCGCGTCGACGCGATGCGGCCGGCCGTCGAGGCGATGGTGACCGCTCTCGTCGACCGGCTCGCCGAGCTTCCCGCCGGTGAGCCGGTGGACCTGCGGCAGGAGCTGGCCTACCCGCTGCCCATCGCGGTGATCGGCCACCTCATGGGCGTGCCCGTGGAGCAGCGGCCGGACTTCCGGGCCGTCGTGGACGGCGTCTTCGACACCACCCTGGACCAGACCGAGGCGCAGGCCAACACCGCGCGCCTGTACGAGATGCTGGACCAGCTCATCGCGGCCAAGTCCGCCGCCCCGGGCGACGACATGACCTCCCTGCTGATAGCCGCGCGGGACGACGAGGGGGACGGCGACCGCCTCTCCCCCGACGAGCTGCGCGACACCCTGCTGCTGATGATCAGCGCCGGGTACGAGACCACCGTCAACGTCATCGACCAGGCGGTGCACACCCTGCTGACCCGCCCCGACCAGCTCGCGCTGGTCCGCAAGGGCGAGGTCACCTGGGCGGACGTGGTGGAGGAGACGCTGCGCCACGAACCGGCGGTCAAGCATCTGCCGCTGCGGTACGCGGTCACCGACATCGCCCTGCCGGACGGGCGGACCATCGCCCGCGGGGAGCCGATCCTCGCCTCGTACGCCGCCGCCAACCGCCATCCGGACTGGCACGAGGACGCCGACACCTTCGACGCGACCCGCACCGTCAAGGAGCACCTGGCCTTCGGCCACGGCGTCCACTTCTGCCTGGGCGCGCCGCTGGCCCGCATGGAGGTGACCCTCGCGCTGGAGAGTCTCTTCGGCCGCTTCCCGGACCTCCGTCTCGCCGATCCGGCCGAGGAGCTGCCGCCCGTGCCCTCCCTGATCAGCAACGGCCACCAGCGGCTCCCGGTCCTGCTGCACGCCGGCTGAGCGGCGGGCGACGGGACCGGGCGGCTGAGGGCGACGGCCGGGGACGACGGCCGAAGGGGTGCCGGCTTCAGCCGAACATCCCCGGCTCGTAGTCGCCGGCCGGCTGCTGGGTGATGACGTTCAGGCGGTTGTAGGTGTTGATGACGGCGATCAGCCCGACCAGCGCGGTGAGCTGCTCCTCGTCGTAGTGCTCGGCCGCGTTCGCCCAGGCCTCGTCGGTGACGCCGCCACAGGCGTCGGCGATGCGGGTGCCCTGCTCGGTCAGTTCGAGGGCGGCGCGCTCCGCGTCGGTGAACACCTTCGCCTCCCGCCAGGCGGCGATCAGGTTGAGGCGCAGCGAGGTCTCCCCCGCCTTCGCGGCGTCCTTGGTGTGCATGTCGAGGCAGAAGCCGCAGCCGTTGATCTGGCTGGCGCGGATCTTGACCAGCTCCTGGGTCGCGGCCGGCAGCCCCGAGTCGGTCACGGCCTTGCCGGCGGAGTTGATGTGCCGCAGCAGCTTGCCGGCGAGCGGGTTGGCGAACAGGTTGAGACGCGCTTCCATGGTGGACTCCTCCATCGTTGCCGTGTTGGTCGTACACAGCTACGACGGATGCCGGCGGCGCGATGTGACAGGCCGCGCCACGGCCCACTTGTGACCTGCGTCTCACCCGTTCGGAGCAGTGCGGTCCAGTAGTCGGCCCAGCGCCCGCGTCACGGCGGCCGGGCGTTCGTCCATCACCCAGTGGCCCGCGTCGTCCAGCATCGTCAGCTCGGCGCGGGGCACCGACCCGGCCAGCCCGGTCGCGATCGCCGGGCTCAGGTACGGGTCCGCGCGGCCCCAGACGACGGCCGTCGGGCAGGTGATGCCGGCCAGCCGCCGGCGCAGCTCGGGGCGGGCAGGGGTGCGGTACTGGCCGAAGTAGTGGAGCAGCCAGCGACGGCCCTCGGGCTCGGCCATCCAGTCGACGTAGCCGTCCAGGACGTGGGCGTCGAGGTGGCCGGCGCGCACGAGCGGCGCGAAGGAACGGCGGTGGAGGGCGGCGTACGGCAGGTGCCGTGCCGGGCGGCTGAGCAGGGGGCTGCGTCCGGCGAGGCCGATCAGGCTGAACACGGCGTACCAGCGGCGGGTGAAGGTGTCGTGCGCGCGCGTGTTGAGGAGCGCCAGCCTGCGCACCCGGCCCGGGTGGTTCTGGGTGAAGCCGAGCGAGAGGAAGCCGCCGTAGTCGTGGCCGGCCAGGTTCACCGAGTCCAGGTCCAGGGCGTCGAGGAGCCGGCCGACCCGGGCGACCTCCGTGTCGTAGTCGAAGGACAGGTGGAGGGGGCGGTCGGAGGCGCCCCAGCCCAGGAGGTCCGGCGTGATGACCCGGTACCGGGCCGACAGGGGCGGGACCTGGTGGCGCCAGCACCGGTGGTCGGCGGGGTAGCCGTGCAGGAGGACCACGGGTTCGGCGTCGGGTGGTCCCGACTCCCAGCAGGCGACGCGGGCGCCGTCCACGGTGACCGTACGGGGGCGGGGCGGGTCGTAGGTACGGGGGCGCTGCGCGGTCATCGGTCTCCTCCGGGTGCTCGTCTCCCCAACGGAGCGGATACCCGGAAGTGTCGTGATCAGGGCTCGTTGTTGGGCCGAAAGGGGCGGGGATTAGCCTCGGTCCCGACAAGTCGGTACGGCCGGAGCAGGTCCGGCCGCGGTCGGAGCAGGAGGCAGAGATGGCGAAGGTTCCCAGCGCGGTGATCGCCGCGAGCGGTCTCGTCGGCGGGTACGGCGTGGCCCGCTGGACGAAGAAGCGGCAGCTCGGCGGGGCCGTGCTCGCCGTCGCCGGGGCCGCCGCCGCGCAGCAGTGGCGGGCCCGGGCCGGCGGGAGGGCCGCGGGTGCGCTGACGGCGGCCTACGTCGCCGGTTTCGCGGGGTCGCACCCGCTGGCCAAGAAGGTGGGCGCCTGGCCCGCCGTGTTCGGTGCCGCGGGTGCCGTGGCGCTGGCCTCGTGGGCGGTCGCCGACCGGCGCTCCTGAGCGCGGTGGCGCCGCTCAGGCGTGGTGGGTGAGTACGTTGATCACCCGGCCGTTCGGGTCCCGTACGAAGAAGCGCCGTACGCCCCACTCCTCGTCCTGCGGCTCCCGGACGATCTCCGCGCCCGACGCGACCACCTGGGCGTAGACCGCGTCGACGTCCTCGACCTCCACGCTCAGGTCGGGGACGACGGGCGCCGTGCGCTCCTCGGTGAAGAGGCTGATCTGGGCGGTGGGGTTGGACGGGGAGGCCAGGGTCGTCACCCAGCCCATGTCCATGACCTCCTCGAATCCGAGCAGGCCGTAGAACTCGCGGCTCGTGTTCCACTGGTCCTCGGCCTCGACATGGATGTTGGGGACGATTCTGCGGATGCTCATCGGATCTCCTCGGCGTCGGTGCCCCATCGGGCCGGCGTACGTGACGCTACGCGGTCTTCGCGCCGGGGCCCGCCGTTCCCGGCGCATCCGGTGCCGCCGTCGACAGCGGCTCCGCGATGTCCTCCAGCGAGCGGCGCTCCGCCTTCACCGCCAGGAACGCCGCGACCAGGCCGGCCGCGCACATCAGCCCGGCGCCGATCTGGAAGGCCAGGACCGTGTCGCCGACCACGCCGGACTCGGTCAGTTCGGCGAAGAGCAGCGGGCCGCTGATGCCGCCGGCGGCGGTGCCGAGGGCGTAGAAGAAGGCGATGGCCATGGCGCGGGTCTCCATCGGGAAGATCTCGGAGACCGTCAGGTAGGCGCTGGAGGCGCCGGCCGAGGCGAAGAACAGCACCACGCACCAGCAGGCCGTCATGGTGGTCGCCGTGAGCGAGCCCCGGTCGAAGAGCCAGGCCGTGCCGAAGAGCAGGACGCCGGAGAGCAGATAGGTGCTGGAGATCATGATCCGGCGGCCGACGGTGTCGAAGAGGTGGCCGAGCACCAGCGGGCCGCAGAAGTTGCCCGCGGCGATGACGGCGAAGTAGTAGCCGGTGGAGCCGGTCGGCACGTCGAAGAAGGTGATGAGGATGGTGCCGAAGCCGAAGGTGATCGCGTTGTACAGGAAGGCCTGGCCGATGAAGAGGGACAGGCCGAGGACCGCGCGGCGCGGGTAGCGGCCGAAGACGGTCTTGGCGATCAGGCCGAAGCCGATGGACTTGCGCTGGTGGATGGTGATCTCACCGGCGGGCGGCGGCAGCTTCTCGCCCTTCTCCCGCTCGATCTCCCGTTCGACGGAGGAGACGAGGGCGTCGGCCTTCTCGCCCTGGCCGTGGATGAACTGCCAGCGTGGGCTCTCCGGGACGTGCCGCCGCACCAGCAGCACCACCAGGCCCAGGACCACACCGAGGGCGAAGCTGAGCCGCCAGCCGAGGTCCTTGGCGAAGATGTCGGTGTCCAGCATCACGATCGACAGCAGGGCGCCGCCGATCGCGCCCAGCCAGTAGCTGCCGTTGATGATGAGGTCGACCCGGCCCCGGTAGTCGGAGGGGATCAGCTCGTCGATCGCGGAGTTGATCGCCGCGTACTCGCCGCCGATGCCGAAGCCGGTGAGGAAGCGGAACAGGAAGAACCACCAGGACTCGAAGGAGACCGCGGTCAGCGCGGTGGCCGCCAGATAGACCACCAGTGTGATCATGAACAGCTTCTTGCGGCCGTGCCGGTCGGTCAGCCAGCCGAAGAACAGCGCGCCGGAACAGGCACCCGCCACGTACAGGGCGGCGGCCAGGCCGGTGATCTGGGCGGAGCTGATGTCCAGGCCGCTGCCGTCCTCGGCGATCCGGCCCGCGACGTTGCCGACGATCGTGACTTCCAGGCCGTCCAGGATCCAGACGGTGCCCAGGCCGATCACGATCATCCAGTGCCAGCGCGACCAGGGCAGCCGGTCCAGGCGGGCCGGGACGGCCGTGGTGACGGTCCCGGTGGAGGCGGGCCCCGAGCCCGACGACGACGCTTGTGCGGTCATGGCACCCCTCCGGCGGCTCTCCGTCGAGCGAACGCCTCACGTGTGCCCGGCGCCGGAGGGAACAAGCCCGCCGTGCCGGGAGGCCGTAGGGCCGCCCGCGGCAGCCCTACGCCCCCAGGATGCGGGAGACCGTGTAGATCAGCAGCCCGGCCAGTGAGCCGACCACCGTGCCGTTGATGCGGATGAACTGGAGGTCGCGGCCGATGTTCGCCTCGATCTTCTTCGTGGTGTGCTCGGCGTCCCAGCCCGCCACGGTGTCGGTGATCAGCGAGGTGATCTCCTTGCGGTAGGTGGTCACCACGTACACCGCGGCGCCCTCCACCCAGCCGTCGACCTTGGCCTGCACCTTGGCGTCGGAGGCCATCCGGGAGCCCAGGGAGAGCAGCGAGGCGCGCACCCTGAGCCGCAGTTCGCTGCGCTCGTCCTCCGCCGCCGAGACGATCATGGACCGTACGGCCGTCCAAGCGGACGCGATCAGGTCCTGGACCTCGCCGCGGCCCAGCACCTCGGTCTTCAGCCGCTCCACCCGCGCGCGGGTCTCCGTGTCGGACTGGAGGTCGGCGGCGAAGTCGGTGAGGAAGCGGTCGAGGGCGCCGCGCGCGGGGTGGGCGGGCATGTCGCGCATCTCGGTGACGAAGCGCAGCAGCTCCTTGTAGACGCGGTCGCCGATCCTCCGGTCGACGAACCGGGGGGTCCAGCCGGGTGCCCCGCCCTGTACGGCGTCCATCACGGAGTCGCCGTGCAGGATCAGCCAGTCGTGGGCGCGGGAGACGATCAGGTCGACGGCGCGCTTGTGGCCGCCGTCGGAGACGACCCGGTCCAGCATCTTGCCGATGCCGGGGGCGATCTCCTGGGCGTCGGCACGGCGCGTGATGGCCTCGCCGACCACGGCCTGGACGTCGGAGTCGCGCAGCACGGTCAGGGCGCCGCGCAGGGCGGCGGACAGCTCGGCCGTCACCCGGTCGGCGTGTTCGGGCACGGCGAGCCAGGCGCCGAGGCGGCTGCCGATGCCGACGGCGCGCAGCCGCTGGCGCACGACGGCCTCGGAGAGGAAGTTCTCCCCGACGAACTCGCCCAGCGAGACGCCCAGCTGGTCCTTCTTCTTCGGGATGATCGCGGTGTGCGGGATGGGGATGCCGAGCGGGTGGCGGAAGAGGGCGGTGACCGCGAACCAGTCGGCGAGCGCGCCGACCATGCCGGCCTCGGCGGCGGCCGACACATAGCCCGCCCAGGCGCCCGCGCCCCGGTGGGAGGCCCACTCGGTCAGGACGTAGACCAGGGCGACGAAGAGCAGCAGGCCGGTGGCGGTGAGCTTCATCCGCCGCACGCCGCGGCGCTTGACCTCGTCGGCGGGGCTGAAGGACGTCATCGCGCGGTCGCGCACCGCGCCCCCGCCCCCGACCCCGCCCCCGGAACCACCCGTGGCCCCCGCGCCTTCGGGAAGTTCCGCCTTCGTGCGTTCCATCCGCTCCACCGTTCGCTGATACGTCCCTCACACATTGTCCCTTCCTGACCGACTCCCGGAACGGAACACAAGTTCCCGGCGTCTGTCCGGGAGGGGGAACGCCCGCGGCTTCCGCGGCCTTTCCTCCGCCCATGACGCATCATGGGTTCATCGGACCGGAGCCTCGGGGCTCCCCTCGCCCGAGGAGAACAGCACAGCATGACCCGGGGTCGTGACGGGGGTGCGGGGGCGCCCCCCACCAAGCACCGTGCCCTGCTCGCGGCGATCGTCACCCTGATAGTGGCGATCTCCGCGGCCATATACGCCGGAGCGTCCGCGGACGACGGCAGCAGGGACCACGCGCTGCAGGCCGGAGGCCGTCTCCCACGAGGTGACGCCGCCCCCGCGTCCACGGGTGCCTGGGTGGGCGCCTGGGCCACCGCACCGGCCGCGGCCGAGCCGGGCACCGAGACGACCGGCATGGCGGGCCGCTCCGTGCGCAACGTCGTGCACACCTCGGTCGGCGGCACCAGCGCGCGGATCACCCTCTCGAACCTGTACGGGCAGTCGCCGCTGACCGTCACCCACGCCTCGATCGCGCTGGCCGCGGGGCCCGACACGGCGGCCGCGATCGCCGACACCATGCGCCGGCTCACCTTCGGCGGCAGCGCCCGGGTGACCATCCCGGCGGGCGGACAGGTGATGAGCGACACCGCCCGCATCGCCATCCCCTACGGGGCGAACGTCCTGGTCACCACGTACTCCCCCATCCCGTCCGGGCCGGTGACCTACCATCCGCAGGCCCGGCAGACCAGCTATCTGGCCGACGGCGACCGCACGGCGGACGTCACCGCCGTCGCGTACACCACCCCCACGCCGTACTGGCGCTACCTCACCGCCCTCGACGTGCTGACCCACGAGGCCGACGGCACCGTCGTGGCGTTCGGCGACTCCATCACCGACGGCGCCCGCTCGCAGAGCGACGCCAACCACCGCTGGACCGACGTCCTCGCCGCACGCCTGCACGAGGCGGCGGGCGACGGCCGGAACACGCCCCGCTACAGCGTCGTCAACGAGGGCATCAGCGGCAACCGGCTCCTGACCAGCAGGCCGGGGCGGCCGGCCGACAACCCGAGCGGACTGAGCCGGTTCGAACGGGACGTGCTGGAACGCACCAACGTCAAGGCCGTCGTCGTCGTCCTCGGCGTCAACGACATCCTGAACAGCCCGGAACTGGCCGACCGCGACGGCATCCTCACCGGCCTGCGCACCCTCGTCGACCGGGCGCACGCCCGGGGACTGCGGGTCGTCGGCGCCACGATCACGCCGTTCGGCGGCTACGGCGGCTACACCGAGGCCCGCGAGACGATGCGGCAGGAGGTCAACGAGGAGATCCGCTCCGGCCGGGTCTTCGACGCCGTCGTCGACTTCGACAAGGCCCTGCGCGACCCGTACGACCCGCGCCGGATGCGCTCCGACTACGACAGCGGCGACCACCTGCACCCCGGCGACAAGGGGTACGCGCGCATGGGCGAGGTCATCGACCTGGCCGCGCTGAAGGGCGCGGCGCCGGTGGCGGCGTAGCGGGACCACCCTCGGTGTCGGGGCGCCGCCCGCACCCCGCTCAGTCCTCGCCCCGCCTGTGGCGGTCGCGGTCCTCACGGCGCGTCTCGCGCTGCTCGCGGCGTTCGTCACGCTGCTCGCGCAGCATGTCCCGGTGACCGTCCAGCATCCTGCGGTGGGTCCCCTCCACGCTCTCCCGGACGGAGTCGTGCAGCTCCCGCATCGCGGCCTTGCGCTCCAGCTTCTCCTGGCGGCGCTCCTCCTTCAGCCGCTGCCGCTCGGCCCGCGTCACCTTGCGCTCGACGCCGACGCCGCCCCAGAAGGCGAAGCCCGTCACGACCACGCGCGGGGCGCCCGGGTCCCCGGGCACGCCCTCCTCGCTGTGGTCGAAGCCGCCCATGAAGCCGATGCCGCGCACGACCACCTCGACGCCCGGCGGCACGACCACGTTCATCCCGCCCATGATCGCGACGCAGTTGATCACGACCTCGCCCGCCGCGAAGTCCGCGTCGCGCAGGTCGATCTCCCCGCCGCCCCAGAACGCGAAGCAGTTGAACCGGCTCGGCACCGTCCAGCGCCCCTTGCGCTGGAAGCCGGACATCACGGCGACCGCCCAGGTCGAGGAGCCCTCGCCGCCGGTGATCCGCCCCGCCCAGCCCCCGTCCCGCTCGGGCTCCTTGGTCATCGACACCCGGGGCGCCGCGCCCGCCCCGCCGACCGGCAGGTCCCGGGTGATCGGCGCCAGGTCCCCGTACGTCCGCGCGCTGTAGGTGGCGTCCAGCCGCTCCTCGAACTCGGTCATGTCCAGGCGGCCCTCGGCGAGGGCGTCGCGCAGGACCTCGGCGACTCGTTCACGGTCGGCGTCGGAGGCGCGGAGTTCCGGGGCGTCGTCGGTCATGTACAGCAGCCTACGAGGTCACCGCGCCGGACACTACGCGCCCGCGCGTTCCGCGTACATCTTCGCGATCACCGACTCGATGTCCGGCTCCCGCACCGACAGGTCCACCAGCGGATACCGGGCCGCGATCCCCGCCACCAGCCCGGCCGCCGACGCCGACGCCGGGAACGCCAGCCACTGCCGCGGCCCCTCCACCCGCACCACCCGGGCCGGCTCCGGCGCCTCGATCGGCGGCAACTCCCGCTCCAGGTCCACCACCAGGGTGCGTTCGCTCTCCCCCGCCTCGTGCAGTCCCTCCAGCGGGCCGTCGTACATCAGCCGCCCGTGGTCGATGACCATCACGCGCGAGCAGAGCTGCTCGATGTCCTGGAGATCGTGCGTGGTCAGCAGCACCGTCGTGCCGCGCTCGGCGTTCAAGTCCCGCAGGAAACCCCGCACCTTGGCCTTGGACACCACGTCCAGGCCGATCGTCGGCTCGTCCAGGTACAGCACCTCCGGGTCGTGCAGCAGCGCCGCCGCGATGTCGCCGCGCATCCGCTGCCCCAGGGAGAGTTGCCGCACCGGCACGTCGAGCAGCTCCTGGAGCTGGAGGAGTTCGACACAGCGGTCCAGGTTCTCGCGGTAACGGGCGTCCGGGATGCGGTACATGCGGTGCATGAGCCGGTAGGAGTCGATCAGCGGCAGGTCCCACCACAGCGTCGTCCGCTGCCCGAACACCACCCCGATGCGGTGCGCCAGCCGGATCCGCTCCCGGGACGGGTCGATGCCCGCCACCCGCAGCCGGCCGCCGCTCGGCGTCAGGATGCCGGTGAGCATCTTGATCGTCGTCGACTTCCCGGCGCCGTTCGGGCCGATGTAGCCGACCATCTCGCCGCGCGACACCGTGAACGACAGCCCGTCCACCGCCCGCACCTGCCGCCGCTCCCGCTTCAGGAAGCCCGTCTTCTTGCGCACGTCGAAGACCTTCTCGACGCCGTCCAGCTCGATGAAAGCGTCAGCGTCCGCCTCCGCCACGGTCCCCGATCCCACCGGCCCCACCGACCCCACCGGTCCCACCGGTCCAGCCGGTCCCGCCCGTCCCGCCGGGTCCGCCGCGGCGTCCGCCTCCGCCGCGGTCCCCGATCCCACCGGCCCCACCGGTCCCACCGGTCTCACCGGTCCCACCGGTCCCGCCGGGTCCGCCGCCGTGTCGGCCGTCTCCGCCATGTCCGCCCTCTCCATCGGCTCCATCGGCTCCCTCAGCTCCCCGTACTGCGGTACGAACGCAGGCCCGCCCGCCAGGCCAGCCCCGCCAGGGCACAGCAGGCCGCGGCCGCGAGCGGCGGCGTGAACGCCACCCACCCGGGCAGGTCCAGCGGATACGGCCGCCCCAGCACATAGCTCGCCGGCAGCCAGTTCACGAACGCCAGCGGCAGCACGAACGTCGCCCCGCGCACCAGGTCGAGCGCGAACACGGTCGGCGGGTACTGCAGCATCGTCGTACCGCCGTAGGTGAAGGCGTTGGCCACCTCCGAGGCGTCCTGCGCCGCGAACTGGAACGCCGCCGCCGCCACGAACACCGCGCAGAAGATCCCCGCCCCGCTGATCAGCGCCACCGGCATCAGCAGCACCTTCGCCGCCGTCCAGTCGATGTCGACGACCACCAGCGCGTACCCGAGCACCAGCAGCCCCTGCACCACCCGGCCGAGCCGGCGCAGCGCGAACCGGTCCGCCGCCACCTGCGCCAGCACCGGCGCCGGACGCACCAGCAGCGTGTCCAGCGTGCCGTCGCGCACCCGGCGGCCCAGCCGTTCCATGGAGCCGATGGCCAGGTCGGCCAGCCCGAACGACACCCCCGACAACCCGTACAGGAACGCCACCTCGGGCAGCGAGTAGCCGCCCAGCGCGTCCACCCGGGAGAACATCAGCAGGATCGCCACGAAGTCCAGCGCCGTCATCGCGAAGTTCCCGAACGCCGTCAGCACGAAGGACGTCCGGTACGCCATCGTCGACCTGATCCACATCCCGGCGATCAGCCCGTACGTGCGCACCCCCTCGACGACGCGCCCGCGCCGTACCCCCGTCCGGGCCGCCTCGGCCGCCTCAGCCACCTCGGCCACCTCGGCCACGTCAGCCACCCTGGACCACCACCCGTCGCGTCGCCGCCGACTGCACCAGCCGCCCCAGCGCCAGCAGCACCACCGCCCAGGACGCCTGGAACAGATACGTCCCCAGCGGATCCGCCTCCCCCAGCAGCACGTCCGCCGGACCCTGGAGCAGCGACGACCACGGCAGCGCCCGCACCACGTCACCGAGCGCGCCCGGGAACACGTTCAGCGGCAGCAGCATCCCCGAGCAGAACAGCCCCGCCAGCCACGCCATCTGCGTCACCCCCGTGCCGTCGAGCAGCCAGAACGCCGACAGCGCCACCAGATAGCGCAGCGCGAAACCCACCACCATCGCCAGCACCACCGTCACCAGGAACGCCGCCCACACGGACACCTCCCGCGGCAGCGCCACCGGGAAGAACAGCGACCCGAACACGAACGGCACCACCCCCCGGCCCAGCAACTGGAACACCGCCCGCCCCACGTCCGCCGCCAGCCACCACAGCTGAAGATCCACCGGACGGTACAGATCGACGGCGACATCACCCGTACGGATGCGCTCCATCAACTCGTCCTCGAACCCGCCGCCCCCGATCGCCAGCGCCGCCAGCAGCGCCTGCCCCAGCCACACGAACGTCACGGCCTGCGCCTGGTCGTACCCTCCGAGCTGCGGTTTCTCGTCCCACAGGGCCAGATAGGTGTAAACCAGGATCAAACCGAAGACCGTGTTGGTGAACACCCCGGCGGCGGTGGCCGCCCGATACGTCGCGTACCGTCGGAATCCCCCCGCCGCGACGGCCACGTACAACCGCCCCGAGCCCGCACTCACAGCCCTCCCCCTCCGACCGGCACCAAAGCGCAGGAGCCTAGTGCGACCGCGGGGGCCCCTGCCACGGAATTTCACGGGTGTGCCGTCGAGTGGGAACGGAACCCGCGGTGCGAGAGTCTTCACCAGAAGAAACTCAGACGTTCCGAAAACCGTACGAAGCGAAGCAGAAGCCGAAACAGGAGTCCGTGCACGAGATGAGCGACGAGCCGCAGCCGCAGCCGCCGAACCAGGGCTGGGCCCCGAGAGAGCCCCAGGCGGCCGGCGAGGGGCGGACGGGGGAACAGGCGACTCCCGCAGCGCCCGCAGAAGCCGGAAAGGCGAAGAAGCCCAAGCGGCCCAAGCGCACCGGATGGCGCCGGCTGATCCCGACCTGGCGCATCGTGCTGAGCACCGTCGTCGTCGGCCTGCTGCTGATCGTCGGCGGCTTCTTCCTCGGCTACCACCTCGTGCAGATCCCCGCCGCCAACGCGCTCGCCACCAAGCAGTCCAACGTCTACCTGTACGCCGACGGCAGCGTCCTCGCCCGCGACGGCGAGGTCAACCGCGAGAGCGTCGGCCTCGCCCGCATCTCCAAGGACGCCCAGCACGCCGTCCTCGCCGCCGAGGACCGCGACTTCTACAGCGAGTCCGCCATCGACCCCATGGCGATGGTCCGGGCCGGCTGGAACACCGCCACCGGCAAGGGCAAGCAGTCCGGCTCCACCATCACCCAGCAGTACGTCAAGAACTACTACCTGGCCCAGGACCAGACCGTCACCCGCAAGGTGAAGGAGTTCTTCATCGCGATCAAGCTCGACCGGGAGAAGAGCAAGAGCGAGATCCTCGAGGGCTACCTCAACACCAGCTTCTTCGGCCGCGGCGCCTACGGCATCCAGTCCGCCGCCCAGGCCTACTTCGGCGTCGACGCCAAGGACCTCACCGCCGCCCAGGGCGCCTACCTGGCCTCCCTGCTCAACGCCCCCAGCCAGTACGACGTCGTCGCCCACCCGGAGAACCGGCCCGCCGCCGAGGCCCGCTGGAAGTACGTCATGAACGGCATGGCCGACAAGGGCTGGATCAGCCCCTCCGAGCGCGCCGCCGCGCAGTTCCCCAAGCCCAAGCAGTCCACCATCTCCACCAACATGTCCGGACAGCGCGGCTACGTCGTCAACATCGTCAAGAAGTACCTGATCGAGAACGACATCGTCGACGAGGAGGAACTCGGCCGCGGCGGCTACCGCATCACCACCACCCTCCAGAAGGACAAGCAGGACGCCTTCGTCAAGGCCGTCGACGACAAGCTGATGTCCCAGCTGGACAAGAAGGAACGCAAGGTCGACAGCTACGTCCGGGCCGGCGGCGCCTCCGTCGACCCGAAGACCGGCAAGGTCGTCGCGATGTACAACGGCATCGACTACGTCAAGCAGTACACGCCCAACGCCGTCCGCCGCGACTTCCAGGTCGGCTCCACCTTCAAGCCCTTCGTGTTCACGTCCGCCGTGGAGAACCACTCCGAGACGCAGAGCGGGCAGACGATCAACCCCAACACCCGCTACGACGGCACCAGCGAACGCCCCGTCCAGGGCTGGAGCGGCGGCCGCTACGCCCCGGAGAACGAGGACCACCGCGACTACGGCCACGTCACCGTCCGCGAGGCCACCGACAAGTCCATCAACGCCGTGTACGCGCAGATGGCCGTCGACGTCGGCTCCGACAAGGTCAAGCAGACCGCGATCGACCTCGGGCTCTCCCCCGACACCCCCGAGCTGACCCCCTCCCCCTCCATCGCCCTCGGCGTCGCCACCGCCAGCCCCCTCGACATGGCCGAGGCCTACGCGACCCTCGCCAACCACGGCAGGCACAGCACCTACACGCTGGTCGAGAAGGTCATGAAGGACGGCAAGCAGGAGATCGAGCTGCCCGAGCGGCGCGAGCACCAGGCCGTCAGCCGCGAGTCCGCCGACACCACCACGTCCGTCCTGCGCAGCGTCGTCCAGAACGGCACCGCCACCGCGGCCCAGGCCGCCGGCCGCCCCGCCGCGGGCAAGACCGGCACCGCCGAGGAGGACACGGCCGCCTGGTTCGCCGGCTACACCCCCGACCTGGCCACCGTCGTCGCCGTCATGGGCCAGGACCCGAAGACCGCCGCCCACAAGCCCCTGTACGGCGCCATGGGCCTCGCCCGTATCAACGGCGGCGGCGCCCCCGCCGAGATCTGGAGCCAGTACACCCGCAACGCCCTCAAGGGCGAACCCGTCAGCGACTTCGACCTCCGGCTCCAGGACGGCGCCGACGTCACCGCGCCCCCGAGCAGCGACGCCTCGGACGAACCGGGCGACGGCGACGAGAGCGGCAGCGGCGACGCCTCCGACGGACCGGGCGACGCCGACGAGGACGGCACCGGCTCCGAAACCCCCGGCGACTCCGACGGCGGCAGCACCCCGCCCGGCGACAACGGCGGCACCGAGTCCGACCCGCCGTCGACCGGCGGCGGCACCCCCTCCACCGGTGGCCCCAGCACCGAGCCCGGCCCCACCGGCGGCGGCGACGGCGGGGACGACGACTCCTCGAACGGCGGCACGGGGCCGGGCGGCGGAGACACCGACGGCGCGGGCGGCGGGGACTCCAACACCGGTTTCCCCGACCTCCCCGTCACGCCCCGGCGTCAGTGACCGTCAGTGACCGGAGGTCGCCTTCAGCCCGACCACGGCGACCAGCAGCAGACAGATGAAGAAGATCCGGGCGGCGGTCGCCGGCTCCCCCAGCACCACCATGCCGAGCACCGCCGCCCCGGCCGCACCGATGCCCACCCACACGCCGTAGGCGGTACCGATGGGCAGCGTCCGCGCCGCGTACGACAGCAGCATCATGCTCGCGACGATCCCGGCACCCGTGAACACACTGGGCCACAGCCGGGTGAAACCGTCGGTGTACTTCATCCCGATCGACCAGCCGACCTCGAGCAGACCGGCGACGAACAACAGAACCCACGCCACGACAGACACCTCCGTGAACGAACTGAACGGTGGTGCGTCGTCTTTGCCTTCAGCCCGGTACGGCGCGTCTCGTCGGGGTGCTTCCCAAGATAGCAAAGGCAGGAAAAAGGGGCTGGTGACCTTGATCACCAGCCCCTGAAGTCCGACCTGGACCCGCGATTCAGAGGTACAGCCCGGTGGAATCCTCCGACCCCTCGAACCGGTCCGCCGCCACGGCGTGCAGATCACGCTCGCGCATGAGCACGTAGCCCACACCCCGCACCTCGACCTCGGCACGGTCCTCCGGGTCGTAGAGCACCCGGTCGCCCGGCTCCACGGTCCGTACGTTCTGACCGACCGCGACCACCTCGGCCCAGGCCAGCCGCTTGCCGACGGCCGCCGTCGCGGGGATCAGGATGCCGCCCCCGGAACGCCGCTCGCCCTCACCGGTGTCCTGCCGCACGAGCACGCGGTCGTGCAGCATCCGGATGGGCAGCTTGTCGTCCTGGGGACCGTGCTCGTTTCTCTTGGCGCTCACGCCCTGAACCTACCTGCCCCCGCTCAGCGCCTGCCCCGCCGGGTGCCGCCCAGGGCGAGCAGCCCCACGACCCCGACCACCACCAGCGCGACGGGCACGACCCGCTCCAGCCGCGGGGCACCCTCCTCGTCGACGAACTGGGCCTTCACATCACTGACCACCCGATTGACCTGGACGTACGCCCGCCCCAGCGTGTGATCGACACTGGAGGCGACCTTGGCCTTCGCATCGTCGACGATCGTCTTCGGGTGCACCCGCATCCCGAGCTCGTCGAGCGTCTCGGCCAGCACCTCGCGGCGGCGCTTGATGTCCGCCTCGATCTGCGCCGGGGTCCTGATGTCCGACGTGTCCGCCACCGTACGCCTCCGAAGTCCGCTCTGCCGCTGTCCCGGACAGTCTGTCAGCTACTTGCGTCTCCGCACTGTCAGGACCCCCCGGTTCGGGCCTGTCCGGCGGATCATGCCGCGGACGCGGGGGCTGGCACGCACATCTGCCGCGTTGTCGTCACTCGCCGACGCTCCGCGTCGACTCCCTCCTCCGCCTTGCAGCTGCACGCACCAGCCCCCGCTCACCGGCGCCCACAAGGCACCGCTCACATCCCGCGACCTGATCCGCCGGACAGGCCCTACGCTGGATCGATGAGCGAGCGACTCCAGCCCGGGGACACGGCCCCCGCCTTCACCCTCCCGGACGCCGACGGCAACGAGGTGTCCCTGTCCGACCACAAGGGCCGCAAGGTCATCGTCTACTTCTACCCTGCCGCGCTTACCCCCGGCTGCACGAAGCAGGCCTGCGACTTCACGGACAACCTGGAGCTGCTGACCGGCGCCGGGTACGACGTCATCGGCATCTCCCCCGACAAGCCGGAGAAGCTGGCCAAGTTCCGCGAGGCCGAGTCCCTGAAGATCACCCTCCTCGCCGACCCGGACAAGAAGACCCTCGACGCGTACGCCGCCTTCGGCGAGAAGAAGAACTACGGCCGCACCTACATGGGCGTCATCCGCTCCACCATCGTCGTCGACGAGGAGGGCAAGGTCGAACGCGCCCTGTACAACGTCCGCGCGACGGGTCACGTAGCCAAGATCATCAAGGACCTGGGCATCTGAGGTCCCCTTCGGCGGGGCCCGTACCGAACTTGAACCATAGCCGACATGCCCTCTGACCTGCACCGATGCCGTGACCTCACTGCTGACGTTGGGGCACTGACTGAAGCGGGCCCGGCAACAGGGATGCCGGGCCCGCCCAAGGCCCCGGGTCGTCGGCCTGCGGAGCAAGGGACCGGGCCCCGCTCCCCCTGGAACAGGATCGACGAGTCTGCGTGTCGACCGTGGCCGAATCACTTCAGGCCATTGCGCCCTGAATCGTCCACCCATCTCACCGCGTACACGACTATCCACGCTGATCGTCGTGGACAACGGCGGAGGCGTGCAGCACTGCCCGCCGTCTCGCAGCAGCAGGCCTCGCATCATCTCGCGGGCCAGGCGGGCAGTCGCCGTGGCAACGTCCTCCGCGATACAGCCGACGACGTCCAGTCGCGACAGCCCCAGCACCGACCTATAGGCGAGCGCTTCCTCCGGCGAGACGGCCCGGATCGCTCCCGCCGACAGGTCCCTGGCGAGCAGCAGTTGCGCCCGCGCGTAAGTGCTACTGGTGTGCGGTGGCTGTGCCACGCCCAGGGCGAGACTGTCGCACTCTCGGTGGTCGACGCTTCCCGTGACCTGGGGTCCGCCGCGGGCGTCCGCGGGGTCCACCACGGCGGCCTTCTACCAGGTGCCGAAGTAGCGGGCGGACCAGTCCGTGACGGCCTGCTCGGCGGAGACGACAGTCACGGCCGCGCTTGCGCTGCTCACGCGTACAGCGTGGTTGATCATGATCATTCCTTCAAGTCGGTGACGTGGCGGCAGCGCACCGACCAGAAGGCGCTGCGCCGGACTACACGTCGGCATGGTTGACGAATCCCAGCGAGGTCAGGCCCTCGGCCCGGCAGAGCCGGTCTGAGGCGCCCCCGACCTCGGTTTGCAAGAGCTGATAGACGGCCCCGTGCCGGTGCCCCCAGTGCATGGCCGCGCGCCACAGGGCCCGCCCGTAGCCGCGGCCTCGGTGCTGCGGCAGGACGCCGAAGTACTGCGGCAGCAGACGTGCATCCCCCCGGGCGTCGGCCAAGGTCTCCATCGGACCGATGGCGCCGGCCACGAGTCCGTCATGGAGCACGGTCAGGACGTGGCCGACCCTCCCGGCCTGCATCTGCCCATACAGGAACGCGAACCCGTCCTCGGCCATCGCCGTGGCGAACGCCTGGAACTCGGCGCCCTCGGGCAGCTCCTTGTACTCCTGGACCGGCACCCCGGGCGCCTCCCCGGGCCCGGCGTTGAAGTCCTTGAGCTGGACACGGGCGCCCTGGGCGTACTCGTCGGGCTGGTCGGCGTCCAGGAACCACACGATCCGGGCCTTGGCCGCGCCGTGGACGGCAGCCAGCTTCCGGGCCAGCTCGGCGCCGGCCGACAGGCTGCCCGGCGCCGCCCCGTATACGTAGACCTTGACGACGCCCCGGCCGCGCTCGACGAGGGTCGGGACAAGGGTCTGCTCCTGGTCGTGCTCGATCGCGTCGGCCAGGACTCGTTCGGTCTTGGTCGCGCCCCAGCGGCGGTCCTTGTCGTGCGGGAGGAAGCGGCCCGTACCGGCGTTGTCCACCACGGCCTCCAGGAGTTCGTGAAGGGGGTCACCCCAGCGCGCAGGGCCCAGGGTGGGCACGTACGGCACGGGCATCACGGGCTCAATCAGGACCCAGGAGAAGCGCATGGCGGCACGCTACCCACGGCCCGCACCCGCCGCAGGCCCCGACGCGAAGTCGTCGGGGCCCGCTCGATCACGACCGGCCTACGACCCGACTAGAACGGGACGTCATCGCCGGCCGAGCAGCTGCACTTGGCACTCTCCATGACGGTGTCCATGTCGCCGACCACGGTGACCTGGGTGACCGACGGGACCGGCGCGAGGACGGGCCGTGTGAAGTACGGCTCCTTCCCCATCGGTGCGGGCCCGTCGTCCGCCAGCGGACGCCTCGGCGAGATCTCGACTGCAACAGCGGTCATCTCTTTCACCCTGCCTTCTTCTCTCGGTGCTGGCAGTACGCCGCCAGCGGGGCCTTCGCCTCCTGGTAGTGCTTGGCCAGCGGCCTGCACACCGTGCAGGAACCGGCCAGGCTGCATCCCGAGCAGCCGCCAGTGCGAAGCATGAGACGGTCCGCGATCGCGCCCAGCCGGGCCAGGCCCTCGATGCCCTCGTGGACGAGGCTGGGCTGTTCGTCGCGGCCGATCTTGCAGATGGACACCAGACCGTGCGGGTCCATGTGAAAGAACGTGTGACCGGCGTTGCAGCCCGTGAACTGCGCTCGCGTGCGCAAGTGCTCCTTGGACTGCGCGGTCAGCACCTCCCCGCCCCCGTAGATCGTGGGCGTGATGTTCGTATAGACCTCGTACTCGACGCCCCACGCCTCGCACAGGTCGACCATGGCCTGTTCCTCGCTACCGTTGTCGCCGGTGACCACAACGCTCATGCGCAGCGGGAGACGGGCGTGCCGGGCGGCGTTCATGCCCTGAACGAACTGGTCCCAAGCACCAGCGCGTTGCGTCAGCTCGTCGTAACTGGCCTTGGTCGCCCCGTACATCGAGACGGTGACGCGGTAGGGCGGGCACTCCTTGAAGAGGCGGAGCAGGTTCTCCCGCCACAGCAGCGACCCGTTGGTCGAGACCGTGATCATCATGCCCAGCTCGAACGCGTGCCGGTGGGACCGCATGAAGTCCTTGTCGATGGTGGGCTCCCCGCCGGTGATCTGGAGGAAGAGCACGCCGGCCTCGGCCATGATGTCCAGACAGCGCCGCTTGTCCTCCCACGGCATCCCGGACTGCATCTTCAGCCCGAGATAGCAGTGCTTGCAGTCGTAGTTGCAGCCGAGGTTGACCTCCCAGGACGCCTTGCCGTAGCCCCGGGAGGTCGGCTGCCGGATGAGGAGGTATTCGCCGGACGGACGGCCGGTCACGTCGAGGTCGGGCCACTGCCCCAGGACCGCGTCGACGAGCCAGGCCGGAGCAGGCTCGGCAGGGTCGTGGGTGCGTAGTTCCTCGTAGCGGGCCTCTGGCAGGAGGGCCCCGCCACGGCTCCCTGGCCGCACGAGCGTGTGCTGTTCCAGGAACGGGCTGGCGATCAAAGAGTGCACGAATGACTCCTTGGTGGGTTGGTGCCGCTCGCGGCCGGTCGCGAGCTGCCCGGTCTCTTCCTTGTGCGGACAGATCGCGGCCAGAGCACGGCAGTTCAGGGCAAGGTCTTCGAGGTGGACGGCGGCCGTGCGGTTGTCCGGGCCGGGCCCTTGGCGCAGGGTGTGGTCGACGCGGCCGAGGAGCCAGCGGGCCGTCTCTCGGTCGGCGGTGTCGTGGCACTCGTTGTTGATCGCCTCGTCCACCTCCGGCACCAGGTGCCCGACGTGCTCGCCCAGGCGCGCGGTCAGCTGGTCGACCTGCCCGCGGTCCGGTACGCGCGACGGCAGGCAGGAGGTGATGCTCAGCGCCTCCGTCCAGTCCGGCCGCGGGTCTGCCGTCGGCTCCGCAGGCTTCACCGCATGCCTGCTTCGGCCGTCTTCTTCCTCGCCACGTCGACGAGCTGTCTGATCGCGTCGGGGCTGCACAGTTCGGCGGGGCCGTCCATCGCGACCACCCAGCAGGAGCGCGCCCGGGGGTGCTGGAAGTCGATTCCGGGGCAGGGCACCCCGAGGTAGTGGTCATCGCCGAAGCACTCGGTCCCGGGCTCTCGCCAGGTCTCGCAAGCCCTCGCGGGGACGAGGCAGTAGTACCAGCCAGCGGTCTGGTCGACGAAGACCGGACCACGGTGGAGAGCCGCGTTCAGGTAGGCGCTCACCTCGGCACGCCCCTCGCTGCCCGCGGCGGCGGTGATCAGCGAGGCGGGGACACGGATGGCGGTGAACGCTCCGCCGCAGCGCAGCAGTGCCACTCCCCGGTCGTTCCATTCCCTCTGGGCCCGGTTGCGGTTGTCCGCAGCAGCGAGCAGCCAGTTCGATACGGCCCTGTCCCGGGCCTGCACCAGCGCCCCGGCCGTGGTCACGACTGCCACCTTCGAGCCGTCGACTTGCCGAACGGGTCCCATGTCTGACTGCCTCCCTCTACGCTCGATTCCGTGCTGGTCTCGACTCTAGAAACCGCAGGTCGAGGCTGGAACTGACTGCGAGTACAGGTGGCTTGCGCTCCAACCGCCAGGATGGACACCCCATGCGGCCTCGCCCTAACCGAACCCCGACCGCCAGTACGGGAATGCCTACGCGGCCCCGCACCGGCCTCATCTCCGGCTACGTCCTGCGCGTCGTAAGGGAGCAGCAGGGCTGCACGCAGGAGGAGGCGGCCGAGTACCTGGGCGTGAGCCTGGACACCGTCGCGGGGTGGGAGACCGCGCGCCGACCGCTGACCGCCGTTCCGTACGGCCAGATGTTCACGTACCGGCACAAGCTGATGCTGATGGGCGCCTCGGCCGCGCTGCTCCAGGCGTGGGAGCGGGCCCTCGAAGCAGACGTCCTCCTCGCGACCGTCCTCGACGAGGAAGCCCCCGTCGAGGAGAGCCCCCTCGCGGTGATGGTGATGCAGCGCGAGCTGGGCGCCGTACTCGCGTGGCCGCTCAACGGCGTGCCACCGGAGCCGGTACGGACCCTGCCCGCCCCTGCCCGGCCCCGGCGCGGACCGACGCCGTCCGGGCCGCAGCTCTCCCGGGAGGAGCGCCGGCGCTTCTTCACACAGATGCGGACCACCGCCGAGCAGGCCCGCGGCCCCGGCCAGTTCCTGCTACGCCGTCAGGCCCTCTACCTGTCCGGGTACGACACCGCCACGGACACCGCCGACTGGCTCGCTCACCAGCAAAGGACCGAACGGCCCGACGACTGGCTCACGGGCTGGCTCAACGGCCGGTCAGTGGCCGCCGTCGCCGCCCGCCAGGGCGACCGCGACCGCATGGACCACTGGATCGACACGGCCCTCCAGGACGACGCAGGCGAGGCCGCCAACCTCAACTACTGGGCGTACTGGGTCGGCGAGATGCAGCACGTAGAGCTGTCCGACGACTTCATCGCCGACCGGACACCGCGCCCCTGGCCCGGAGACCGACTGCTCGACCACCTCGTCCAGGGCATCGCACCCGAGCACGGATACGTGGACCTCAACGTCCACAGCGTGTGGGCCCTGCTCCAACTCCGGCCCAACCTCCTGCGCTCAGGAGCTGCCGCACGCGCCCTACGCGACCGGCTACCGATCATGTTGGATAGCCGGGAGCTCTCGCCACGTGGCAGACGGGAGCTGGAGAGCATCCGCTATGCAATCCGCCTCGCCGAGGCGTGAGAGGAGCCCGAAGTGTCAGACGACCTTTCCGCGGTGGCGAACTTCCTGTACGAGGCGGGGACGCTCAAGCAGACGAAGCGCACCGGATGGTGGATGGCGGGCGTCCGGGACCCGGAGTCGGTGGCCGAGCACTCGTGGCGCACCAGCCTGATCGCGTCGATCATCGCGAAGCTGGAGGGCGCCGACCCGGCGCGGGCCGCGTTCCTCGCCGTCTGGCACGACACCGGCGAGACCCGGACCGGGGACGTCAACCACCTCGGCAAGAAGTACACCGACGGCGAAGCCGACCCCTGCTCCATCGCCTCCGATCAGGTCGCCGGCATGCCCGAGGCCCTGGCACAGGCCGTGACCGACCTGATCGGCGAGTACGAGGCGCGCGAATCCCCCGAGGCAGTGTGTGCCAGGGACGCCGACAAGCTGGAGTGCATGATCCAGGGCATCGAGTACCGAGCCCAGGGATACGAGAACGCGCAGCGGTGGATCGACAACAGCCGCGGCCGGATCGTCACCAAGAGCGGCCAGGCCATCGCAGACGCCGTCCTGGAGACCGGGTCCCTCGACTGGCTCCGCTCCGCCCTGGGCGAAACGAAGCGCTGACCGGGCTGCCCGGCCTTCCTGGACGCCAGAGACGGGCCGGGCACGGCCGTCCGCGATGAGGGCGGCATGTGCGAGGGGCGGCGGCAGACCGGGACGGCCGGTCGTGGCGATCAGCGCCGACGAGTCCTGACGGGAGTTGTTCGCCCGGCCCACAACCAGCGGCTCCCAGGAGCGTACGTTCCCGCCCGCGGCGGTCAGGCCGCGGGGAAGATGGCCAGCTTGAACTCGGCGAGCGTCAGCAGTCGGGCCGTGGACGCGTTGTGCGTGACCCGCAACGCGACCGGCACCTGCGGGTCCACGAAGATGCCGTGCACCTTCACGGAGTAGTTCCCGCCGGGCGACGGCGGCCGGTGCTCCGTCGCCGTGGTGTCGGCCGGGTTCGGCGTCAGCCCGAGTGGATCCCTCACGTACTGGTCCCGCAGCTCGGTGTAGTCGCCGGCTTCCCACTGGATCATCGCGTGCAGGACACCCCAGCCGGCCTTGGACGGCCAGATCAAGCCGCTGCGGTCGTCCGTCGACCAGTCGCTCACCACGTAGCCGTCGGGCTGCTCGACCTGGTGCATCTCGAAGCGGTCCGTGGACTCGGCGGCGCCGAAGGGGAACCGCACGACCCGGTAGGTGGGCCCGGAGGGGATGAGTTGCGGGGTGTCGACCTTCAGGGAGCACACCTGCACCCCCGGCGAGGCACTGCCGTTCGTTCCGGTCATGGGTCAGCGCTGCCCGTCCACGAGCCCGGCCATGCGCCGCGCGCTCTCGTGCGCCACCCCGGCCGCAATCAGCGCCATGTAGTCCGCTCGCCTGCGCGTCCCGTCGGCGGCCTCCAACTCGGCGATGTACACGGCGGTCCTGTCTTGCAGCTCCTGGACCCTGGTCGAATACTCCTCGGCTGTGACGAACCCCCCGGCCCGGCCGGGGCGGTCTCTGTGCCGTCGAGGACTTGCCTCTGCGCCGGTGTGCCGTCCTCGTAGATGACGAAGACGTCGACCGGATCGCCGACCGGACACGCACCGGTACGGGCCCTTCCGCATGCCGTGCGTGACTGTCCGATAACCAGTTCGTTACTCCGTACGAGCTGCGAACACGCGGCCGGGACGGAGGGGATCCGATGGGGACCAGTGCGTACAGCCGGGAGCGGCTGGAGGAGGCGGCTCGGGGAGCGCGGACGTTTTCGGAGGCGTTGGTGCGGTTGGGGGTGGATCCCAAGAGTTCGACGCGGCGGTACGTGCTGGGGCGAATGAAGAAGCTCGGGGTGGATGTGTCGCACTTCCAGCGCGAGGGGGTGAAGTGGACTAGGGAGGTCCTTCAGGAAGCGGTCTCGGCCTCGACGAACATGTACGAGGTACTGCGACATCTCGGGCTGGACGCCGTCGGCGGACACCACACGCACATCAGCCGCCGGATCAAGGCGTACCGCATCGACGTGTCGCACTTCCGAGTGCCGTCCCGGCGCGGCGAGTCGCGCCGTCCACGGACCCCCGAAGCCCTGCTCGTCGAGCAGGCGCCCGCTGCGGCCCGGCGCGTCCACAGCGACCGTCTGCGCTGGGCTATGACGACACTCGGCGTTCCGGAACAGTGCAGCCTCTGCGGCGTGCAGACGGTCTGGCGCGGCCGACCGCTACCGCTTGAAGTCGATCACATCGACGGCAACTGGCGAGACAACCGCATCCAGAACCTTCGGTTCCTATGCCCCAATTGCCACTCAACGACGGACGAGTACCGAGGACGAGGCAAAGGGCGCGCCAAGGGAACGCCCTCATGAACAACAGCGTCCAGTACTCTCGCGAGCGGCTCTTTGAAGCTGCCGCTCTGTGTTCCGACATCGACGAGGTCATCGCCTTCTTTGGCACCCAGCCGTACGCCACCCTGCGTCGCAACCTCACCCGTCGCTTCGCCCACTTCGGAATCGACATCTCGCACTTCAGGCCCTGGGGCAAGCGACCCCGTCCTTCGGCGGGCGAGTTGAGTGCCGCGGTCAGCGCGGCATCCTCGATCGCAGAGACTCTTCGTCGCCTGCAGCGCCCGGACAACGGCGGCCAACGCGCGCTCTTGCGTCAGTGGGTCGCCGAAGAGGGCCTCACCACCACTCACTTCTTGGGACAGGCACATCAGCGCGGCAAGTCCCGCCCGATGTTGGCCAAGAAGCCCGAGGAGGTTCTGGTCAAGCGAGACGACGGCGGTCGAACTCGGACTGCACCACTCCGCCGTGCACTCCGCGAGATCGGCATGACCGAGACGTGCGCCGAGTGTGGCATCGGGCCCGAATGGCTTGGAAAGCCGATGACGCTGGAGGTCGATCACGTCAACGGGGACCGGAGCGACAATCGGCGCGAGAATCTGCGGTTGCTGTGTCCGAACTGCCACGCGACGACCAGCACCTGGTGCAGGGGACGCTCAAGACACCGTGCGGCTCCCGGTACGATGGCAGACGCTGGCGGCGGTGGCGCAACGGCGACGCAGCAGACTTAGGATCTGTGGCCCCTGATCGGGCTTGAGGGTTCGAATCCCTTCCGCCGCACGTGAATGGCCTGCGAATCCAAAGAGGATGCGCAGGCCGTTTTCGTGGGCGCTTCAGCCCAACAGCTCCCGCACCACCGGCACCAGTGCCCGGAACGCCTTGCCGCGGTGGCTGATCGCGTTCTTTTCCGCCGCCGTCAGTTCCGCGCAGGTGCGGGTCTCGCCGTCCGGCTGGAGGATCGGGTCGTAGCCGAAGCCGCCCGTGCCGGCGGGGGCGTGGCGGAGGGTGCCCTTCAGTTGGCCCTCGACCACTCGTTCCGTGCCGTCGGGGAGGGCCAGGGCGGCCGCGCAGGCGAAGTGGGCGGCGCGGTGTTCGTCGGCGATGTCGCCGATCTGGGCCAGCAACAGGTCCAGGTTGGCCTGGTCGTCGCCGTGGCGGCCGGCCCAGCGGGCGGAGAAGATGCCGGGGGCGCCGTTCAGGACGTCGACGCAGAGGCCGGAGTCGTCGGCGACGGCGGGCAGGCCGGTGGCCTGGGCGAGGGCGTGGGCCTTGAGGAGCGCGTTCTCGGCGAAGGTGACGCCGGTTTCCTTGACGTCGGGGATGTGCGGGTAGGCGTCCGCGCCGACGAGGTCGTGGGGCAGGCCCGCGTCGGCGAGGATGGCCCTCAGTTCGGTGATCTTGCCGGCGTTGCGGGTGGCGAGGATGAGGCGGGTCATGGGGTCCAGTATTCCGGACCCCGAGCCTCGCCCGGCCGGGCCCTGCCTACGGCGTGCAGACCTTCGTCAGTTCGCCCGCCGCGTCGGTGACGGGGCTGAGGTCGGGGGTCTCGTCGCCGTTCTCGACCGAGGTGCGGACGTTGTCGACGGCCTTGCCGAGGTCGTCGACGGCCTTGTTGACGTCGGTGTTGTCGGTCTGGTCGCCGATCTTGCCGAGGTTCTTGTCGATGGAGTTGAGGGATTCCTCCCACTGGGTGGGGTCGTCCGCGTTCTCCACGGCCTGCTGGAGTTCGGTGACGCTGTCGGCTATCGCGTCGGCCGTGCGTACGCAGTCGAGCGCCTTGTCGACGGCGTCGCAGCCGGTGGTGAGGCCGGCCGTCAGGGCGATGGTCGCGGCGGTGGCGACGGCGGTGGCGGTGCGGCGAAGGCGGCGTTGGCGGCTCGCGGCCATGGGTCTCGGTCCTCCCCTTGGGACAGGGCCGGGCGGCCCGTGTGCGGTGCGGCGTCGGGCGTACGGCAAGGACTGCTGCCGTACGCCCGTGGTGCTGTACTGCTAGGGACGCGTCTGCGGGCGGCCCAGTTGCCTGCCGTTGGCGTTCCCTTTACTCGTTTTACCTTTCGAGGACCGCGTCGAGTGCCTTGCGCTGGAGGTCGGCGAGTTCGGTGCAGCCGGCGGTGGCGAGGTCGAGCAGGGTGTTCAGTTCGTCGCGGGCGAAGGGTTCGGCCTCGGCGGTGCCCTGGACCTCGACGAAGCGGCCGTCGCCGGTGCAGACGACGTTCATGTCGGTGTCGGCGCGGACGTCTTCCTCGTAGCGCAGGTCGAGGAGCGGGGTGCCGTCGACGATGCCGACGGAGACGGCGGAGACGGTGCCGGTGAGGGGCTTGCGGTTGGCCTTGATCAGCTTCCGGCCCTGGGCCCAGGCGACGGCGTCGGCGAGGGCGACGTAGGCGCCGGTGATGGCGGCGGTGCGGGTGCCGCCGTCGGCCTGGAGGACGTCGCAGTCCAGGACGACGGTGTTCTCGCCGAGTGCCTTGTAGTCGATGACGGCGCGCAGGGACCGGCCGATGAGGCGGCTGATCTCGTGGGTGCGGCCGCCGATGCGGCCCTTGACGGACTCGCGGTCGCCGCGGGTGTTGGTGGCGCGGGGAAGCATGGCGTACTCGGCGGTGACCCAGCCTTCGCCGCTGCCCTTGCGCCAGCGGGGGACGCCTTCGGTGACGGAGGCGTTGCAGAGGACCTTGGTGTCGCCGAAGGAGACGAGGACGGAGCCTTCGGCGTGCTTGCTCCAGCCGCGTTCGATGGTGACGGGGCGGAGCTGCTGGGGGGTGCGGCCGTCGATTCGTGACATGCGGGTGAGCCTAGCGGCCCATGGGGAAGGGGCCTGTCCCGGAGTGGGAAAGGCCCCTTGCCGGTGAGCCGGTGACTCACATCATGTCTTCGATGTCCGCGGCGATCGGGTCGGCGTCGGTGCCGATGACGACCTGGATGGCGGTGCCCATCTTGACGACGCCGTGGGCGCCGGCTGCCTTGAGGGCGGCGTCGTCGACCTTGGAAGCGTCCTTGACCTCGGTGCGGAGGCGGGTGATGCAGCCTTCGACCTCGTCGATGTTGTCGATGCCGCCGAGGCCGGCGACGATCTTCTCAGCCTTGCTGGCCATGTTCGTTCTCCCTGATCCGGACCGCTTTGTCGCAGTAACCCACAGTTGGCCCATCTTCGCGAGCGGTCATGCGGTGTGTACCGAATGATGGCGTCACGACGGCGGTGCCGTCTGTCAACTGGTCTACACCAGTGTACCGGCGACCGGATGGAGACCGGATGAGTGCCGACAGCGCGGTCAGTCCCGCTCGCGCCCGTTGGAACACTGCGTTCCAAGGGTTGCAGAAGATGGGTCGCTCTCTTCAGTTGCCCATCGCGGTCCTGCCCGCCGCCGGCATTCTCAACCGGCTGGGGCAGCCGGACGTGTTCGGGGACGACGGTCTGGGCTGGACGAACGTCTCGAAGGTGATGACGGGCGCGGGCGGCGCGCTGCTCGACGGATCGCTGGGGCTGCCGCTGCTGTTCTGTGTGGGCGTGGCCATCGGGATGGCGAAGAAGGCGGACGGTTCGACGGCGCTCGCGGCGGTGGCGGGGTTCCTCGTCTACTACAACGTGCTGCGGCAGTTCCCGGAGGACTGCCCGGAGGGGTCGGAGGTGGTCCCGCAGATCGGTTGCCAGGTGAGCGACGGTTCGGGGGAGGTGACGGCGTTCGTCTTCCAGAATCCGGGGGTGTTCGGCGGCATCGTGATGGGGTTGCTGACGGCGTACTTCTGGCAGCGTTTCCACCGGACGCGGCTGGTGGACTGGCTGGGCTTCTTCAACGGCCGCCGGCTGGTGCCGATCATCATGGCGTTCGTGGCGATCGTGTTCGCGGCGCTGTGCCTGTGGGTGTGGCCGCCGATCGGTGACGCGCTGGAGAGTTTCAGCGACTGGCTGACCGGGATCGGCGCGTGGGGCGCGGGTGTGTTCGGGCTGGCGAACCGGGCGTTGCTGGTGATCGGTCTGCATCAGTTCCTGAACGTGCCGATGTGGTTCCAGTTCGGTTCGTACACGAAGCCGGACGGCACGGTGGTGCACGGTGACATCAACATGTTCCTGGCGGGCGATCCGAACGCGGGGCAGTTCACGACCGGTTTCTTCCCGATCATGATGTTCGCGTTGCCCGCGGCGGCGCTGGCGATCACGCACTGTGCGAAGCCGAGCCGGCGCAAGGAGGTCGGCGGTCTGATGCTGTCGGTGGGGCTGACGTCGTTCGTGACGGGGATCACGGAGCCGCTGGAGTACTCGTTCCTGTTCATCGCGCCACTGCTGTACGCGGCGCACGCGGTGCTGACGGGTGTGTCGATGGCGGTGACGTGGGCGCTGGGGGTGAAGGACGGGTTCAGCTTCTCGGCGGGGCTGATCGACTACGTCATCAACTGGAACCTGGCGACCAAGCCGTGGCTGATCATTCCGATCGGGCTGTGTTTCGCGGTGGTGTACTACGTGGTCTTCCGGTTCGCGATCACGAAGTTCGATCTGAAGACCCCGGGGCGGGAACCCGAGGAAGACGTGGAGGACGTCACCAAGGTGTAGACCTCTTCCGTTCCTCACGTACCCTTCGAGGGTGGTCTCGCGAAGGCCCCCGGACCGTCGGTCCGGGGGCCTTCTCCGCGCGCTCCGGCGCCTGTGACCAGGGGACTTGGCCGGGTACTGCGCGTAGCGGTCCGGTCGCGGAATCACGGGTTCCTTACGCCGCCTTCATCGTGCTACAACAGGTCTACACCACTGAGTGGTGTAGACCACCACCCGATGGAGGAAGCATGAGCACCGCCACCGACACGGCGGCCCCCGCAAAGAAGCGGGGATCCGGTCTTTTCCAGGGGCTGCAGAAGGTAGGACGCAGCCTCCAGCTCCCGATCGCCGTTCTTCCGGCGGCGGGCATCATGGTCCGGCTCGGCCAGGACGACATCTTCGGCAAGGACGGCCTCGGCTGGGACAAGGTCGCCGCCGTCTTCAACAACGCGGGCGGTGCCCTCACCGGCTCGCTGCCGATCCTGTTCTGCATAGGCGTGGCCATCGGCTTCGCCAAGAAGGCCGATGGCTCGACCGCGCTGGCCGCGGTGGTCGGCTTCCTCGTCTACAGCAAGGTGCTCGAGGCCTTCCCGGTCACCGAGGCGGTGGTGCAGAACGGCGAGGACGTCGCCGCGACGTACAACGACCCGGGTGTGCTCGGCGGCATCATCATGGGTCTGCTGGCCGCCGTGCTGTGGCAGCGGTACCACCGCAAGAAGCTGGTGGACTGGCTCGGCTTCTTCAACGGCCGGCGTCTGGTGCCGATCATCATGGCCTTCGTCGGCATCGTCGTGGGTGTCTTCTTCGGTCTGGTCTGGGAGCCCATCGGCGACGGCATCTCGAACTTCGGCGAGTGGATGACCGGCCTCGGCTCCGGCGGCGCGGCCCTCTTCGGTGGTGTGAACCGCGCGCTGATCCCGGTCGGCATGCACCAGTTCGTGAACACGGTGGCCTGGTTCCAGCTCGGTGACTTCACCAACTCCGCCGGTGACGTGGTGCACGGTGACATCACCCGCTTCCTGGCCGGTGACCCCTCCGCGGGCATCTTCCAGGCGGGCTTCTTCCCGATCATGATGTTCGGTCTGCCGGCCGCCGCCCTGGCCATGGCGCACACCGCCCGCCCGGAGCGCCGCAAGGCCGTCCTCGGCATGATGGTCTCCCTGGCCGCGACCTCGTTCGTGACCGGTGTGACCGAGCCGATCGAGTTCTCGTTCATGTTCATCGCGCCGGTCCTGTACGTGCTGCACGCGGTGCTCACCGCGATCTCGATGGCGATCACGTGGGGCCTGGGCGTGCACGCCGGGTTCAACTTCTCGGCCGGTTTCATCGACTACGCCCTGAACTGGCACCTCGCGACCAAGCCATGGCTGATCATCCCGATCGGTCTGGTGTTCGCGGCGATCTACTATGTGACGTTCCGTTTCGCGATCGTCAAGTTCAACCTGAAGACCCCGGGCCGCGAGCCCGAGGAGGAGGTCGAGGACCTCACCAAGGCGTGAGCCCCGGCCGTACGGCGTGACGAAGGCCCCGGAACCGTGAAGGTTCCGGGGCCTTCGCGTCGTGTCGCGTCCGGGGGTGTCGCGGGCTCAGATCTCGTACACCGCGCCCGTGGCGGCGACCTCCACCGTCCCGTCGTACACCTCGCGCGCGTCGGCCAGGTTGACCGCGGGGTCGGTCCACGGGGGGATGTGGGTGAGCACCAGGCGCCGGGCGCCGGCCCGGGCGGCGCTCTGTCCCGCCTCGCGTCCGTTGAGGTGCAGGTCGGGGATGTTCTCCTTGCCGTGCGTGAAGGCGGCCTCGCACAGGAACAGGTCGGTGTCACGGGCGAGTTCGTCCAGCACGGGGGTGGCGCCCGTGTCGCCGGAGTACGTCAGTGAACGGCCGCCGTGCTCGACGCGGACGGCGTAGGCCTCCACGGGGTGGGCGACGCGCTCGGTGTGCACGGTGAACGGGCCGACCTCGAAGGTGGACGGCTTGACCGTGTGGAAGTCGAACACCTCGCTCATGGAGGAGGCGGACGGGGTGTCGGCGTAGGCGGTGGTCAGCCGGTGCTCGGTGCCCTCGGGTCCGTAGACCGGGAGCGGGGCGCAGCGGCCGCCGTCGTGCCGGTAGTAGCGCGCCACGAAGTAGGCGCACATGTCGATGCAGTGGTCGGCGTGCAGATGGCTGAGGAAGATCGCGTCGAGGTCGTAGAGACCGCAGTGGCGCTGCAGCTCGCCGAGGGCGCCGTTGCCCATGTCGAGGAGCAGCCGGAAGCCGTCGGCCTCGACGAGGTAGCTCGAGCAGGCCGATTCCGCGGACGGGAACGACCCCGAGCAGCCGACGACGGTGAGCTTCATGAAGCAGAAACCTCCGCTGGCGCGTGTGGAGAGACGGGGGTCGTGCGGTCCGTCGAGCGTAAGGCGCAAAACCTGCGGTCGCTCCTCCGCCAGGGGCCGTTGTGGGCGAACTCACCTGTGGGATCACCGGTTCGGCTGGAAGCGGGGGGTGCGGGGCCATAGAAGGGGCGCGCGGCTGCGGCGTGCGCCGGTACCGTCGTCGGTATGGACACGTCCTGGTGGCTCGTCTTCGCGGCGGTGGTGCTGCTCGCGCTCGTGGCGACGCTCGTCGACGGCTGGGGCCGGGGCCGGCGGCCGCCCCGAGGCCGGGGACGGCGCCCCCCGAAAGGGCGGGACGGCCGGGACGGGCCCGGCGGGCGGGGGCCCGAAAACTGAAGCGCCCCGCGGCGGGTACGTCGCGGGGCGGTTTCCGGGAGGAGCCGTCAGGCCCAGAGCTGGCCGTGGAGGGTCTCGATGGCCGCCTCGGTCGTCTCGGCGGTGTAGACGCCGGTCGACAGGTACTTCCAGCCGCCGTCGGCGACGACGAACACGATGTCCGCGCTCTCCCCCGCCTTGACCGCCTTGTTCCCGACGCCGATCGCGGCGTGCAGGGCGGCGCCGGTGGAGACGCCCGCGAAGATGCCCTCCTGCTGGAGCAGCTCGCGGGTGCGGGTGACCGCGTCGGCGGAGCCCACCGAGAAGCGGGTGGTGAGGACGGAGGCGTCGTACAGCTCGGGGACGAAGCCCTCGTCGAGGTTGCGCAGACCGTAGACCAGGTCGTCGTAGCGCGGCTCGGCGGCGACGATCTTCACCTCCGGCTTGTGCTCGCGCAGGTAGCGGCCGACGCCCATGAGCGTGCCCGTCGTCCCCAGGCCCGCGACGAAGTGCGTGACCGACGGCAGGTCGGCGAGGATCTCGGGGCCGGTGCCGGCGTAGTGGGCGCCGGCGTTGTCCGGGTTGCCGTACTGGTAGAGCATCACCCAGTCGGGGTGTTCGGCGGAGAGTTCCTTGGCGACGCGTACGGCGGTGTTGGAGCCGCCCGCGGCCGGGGAGGAGATGATCTCCGCGCCCCACATGGTGAGCAGGTCCCGGCGTTCCTGGGAGGTGTTCTCGGGCATGACGCAGACGATGCGGTAGCCCTTGAGCCTGGCGGCCATGGCCAGCGAGATGCCGGTGTTTCCGCTGGTCGGCTCCAGGATGGTGCAGCCCTTGGTGAGGCGGCCGTCCTTCTCGGCCTGCTCGATCATGTGGAGCGCGGGGCGGTCCTTGATCGAGCCGGTCGGGTTGCGGTCCTCCAGCTTGGCCCAGATGCGGACGTCGTCGGACGGCGACAGCCGCGGCAGGCGCACCAGGGGGGTGTTGCCCACCGCGGCCAGCGGGGAGTCGTAGCGCATCGGCGATCAGGCCATGCCGCCGGCGACCGCCGGCAGGATCGTGATGCTGTCGCCGTCGGTGAGCTTGGTGTCGATGCCGTCCAGGAAGCGGACGTCCTCGTCGTTGAGGTAGACGTTGACGAAGCGGCGCAGCTGCTCGCCGTCGACGATGCGGGCCTGGATGCCCGTGTGCCGGGTCTCGAGGTCGGCGAAGAGCTTGGCGAGGGTGTCCCCGGTGCCCTCCACCGCCTTCTGGCCGTCGGTGTACTGGCGGAGGATGGTCGGGATGCGGACCTCGATGGCCATGGCTGAGGGCTCCTGTCGGAAGTATGTCGTGGGTTCTGAGGGCGCGCGGCGGCACACGTCGGCACGCCGCGGCTCACGGCCGTACGGCGGCGACGAAGATCAACAGATGGCGCTTTTCAGCCTGCACAGGTCGACGTGCAGGCGCGCCACGAGCAGCGTGCCCGGCGCCTTTTCGCTCACGTCGAGAAGAACCATGGGCTCATCGTATCGATTCCCGGGCCGGCTTCCGGAGTGTGATCTCACCTGATGGACTCATTCCGTCCGAAGTGCGAGATCAGTACGCCTCGACGACCTTGACCTCCTCCTCCGTGACCTCACCCTCCACGATGCGGAACGAGCGGAACTGGAACTCGCCGGCACCGTCGGTGTCCGCGGTGGAGACGAGGACGTAGTGGGCGCCGGGCTCGTTGGCGTAGGTGATGTCGGTGCGGGAGGGGTGGGCCTCGGTGGCGGTGTGGGAGTGGTAGATGACCACCGGTTCCTCGTCCCGGTCGTCCATCTCGCGGTAGAGCTTGAGGAGGTCCTGCGAGTCGAACTCGTAGAAGGTGGGCGAGCGGGCGGCGTTGAGCATGGGGATGAACCGCTCGGGGCGGCCCTCGCCGACGGGACCGGCCACCACGCCGCACGCCTCGTCGGGGTGGTCCTCGCGCGCGTGGGCGACGATCTGGTCGTACAGGGCCTGTGTGATGGTCAGCATGCGGCCAGGATATGCAGACGGGCCCCTCCGTACCGGTGGGTGGTACGGAGGGGCCCATATGCCGGACATCCTGAGCGGTGGACGCGCCGGGTGCCACGAGCACCCCGTGCGGCCGGACGTCCGCGGTGCGCGCGAACGCGCTGGTCAGCCGACCTTCTGGAGCTCCGGCTCGTCCTCGCCGGGCCGTCGCGTGGTGATCTGCGGGTTGCGGCTCTTGAGCACGAACCAGCCGATGAGGAGCGCGATGAACCAGCCGCCCATCACGTACAGGCAGACGCGGGCGTCGGCGTCGTAGGCGATGAGGCAGGTGACGAAGAGGAGGAAGGCGATGGCGATGTAGGAGCACACCGAGCCGCCCGGCGCCGGGAAGGAGGAGGCGGGCAGGCGGCCCGCGACGACCTTGCGGCGGTAGCGCACGTGGCTGATCAGGATCATCAGCCAGGTCCAGATGCCGGCGGCGGTGGCGATGGAGGTGACGTAGCCGAAGGCCTTCTCCGGGACGAGGTAGTTCAGGACCACGCCGATGGCCATGAAGACGACGGAGACGGCGATGCCGATGGCCGGTGTCTTGGTCGAGGAGAGCCTGTTGAAGACCCTGGGGGCCTCGCCGTTGTCCGCGAGGGTGCGCAGCATGCGGCCCGTGGAGTACATGCCGGAGTTGCAGGAGGACAGGGCGGCGGTGAGCACGACGAAGTTGACGATGCCGGCGCCGGCCGGGATGCCGATGACGGTGAAGGCCTCCACGAAGGGGCTGACGCCCTCGGCGAACTCGGTCCACTTGACCACCGCCAGGATGACGGTGAGGGCGCCGACGTAGAAGAGCGCGATGCGCCAGGGCAGGGTGTTGATCGCCTTGGGGAGGGTCTTCTCCGGGTTCTCCGACTCGCCGGCGGTGACGCCGACCAGCTCGACGGCGAGGTAGGCGAACATGACGCCCTGGAGGGTCATCAGGGACGAGCCGATGCCCTTGGGGAAGAAGCCGTCGAACTCCCACAGGTTGGAGACGGCGGCGGTGTCGCCGGCCTGGCTGAAGCCGAGGGTGAGCACGCCGACGCCGATCACGATCATGCCGATGATGGCGGTGACCTTGACCATCGAGAACCAGAACTCGATCTCGCCGAACAGCTTCACCGAGATCAGGTTGGCCACGAACAGCAGGACCAGGAAGACCAGGGCCGAGACCCATTGCGGGATGTCCGGGAACCAGTAGTGGATGTAGATGGCGGCGGCGGTCAGCTCCGCCATGCCGGTGACCACCCACATCAGCCAGTACGTCCAGCCGGTGAAGTAACCGAAGAAGGGGCCGAGGAACTCGCGCGAGTACTCGGCGAAGGAGCCGGAGACGGGTCGGTAGAGGAGCAGCTCGCCGAGCGCCCGCATGATGAAGAAGATGATCACACCCGCGAGGGCGTACATGAGGATGATGCTGGGGCCGGCCTTGGCGATGTTGGCCCCGGCCCCCAGGAAGAGACCGACGCCGATGGCGCCGCCGATCGCGATCATCTGGACCTGGCGGCTGTTGAGACCGCGCTCGTAGCCCTCTTCGGGGGCCTTGTCCGTGTCGACCTGCGCAGAGGTCATGTGTGGTGCGCCTTTCTCCATGCCGATCCGGACCTTGCGTCGGCCTCGGATCGGGTCTCGATCCCCCCGGATGATGGAGCTGAGCGGGCCTCACATCCCGCTCGGTGCCTGGCCGGCGGTCTGCCGGCTCGGTGGCGCACCCGGCCGAACATTCGGGTGGTGTTCGCCGGGCGGTCGTGAAGATTTACCACGACGGCGGCGCTGATCACAGGGGTGGACTGTGACGTGTCACACAGGGAGAAGCGGACGAAAGCCGCACCTCCGGGACAAAGGAGGCGCGGCTTTGACGGGATCGTTATCCGGATTTGAGGCCCCGCTGAGCGGACACGGAGAGTGGCGAAACGGCCTTATTCAGGGCATAACCGCACTCAGGTCATGAGCGTCGCGACGAGCGACTCCTGGAGTCCGCCGAGCCACAGGTAGGCCATCACCATCGGCTTGCGCGGGTCCTCGTCCGGGAGCCGGTAGAGCAGGTCGGTGTCGTCCTCGTCGGCGATCTCCAGGCGGGAGCCGATCGCCAGGCGCAGGTCGTTCAGGGCGCGCAGCCACTGCTGGGACTCCTGGGGCGACAGTTTCAGCACCGCGCCCTCTTCGCCCGCCGACGCCGAGGAGAGGGCGTCCAGGGTGCGGACCACCGCCAGCGCGTTGTCCCGCTTGCCGGCCCTGAGGTCGTTCTCGGTGTAGCGGCGGAACTCCGCGGAGTGCGCCCGCTGCTCCTCGGCCTCCCGGGCCTGCGGGGCGCCCTCGGGATCGCCGTAGGCGTCCGGGAACAGGCGGCGCAGCACCGGGTCGGAGGGCGGCTCGCTCGGGCCCTCGGCGAACAGCTCGGCGAGCGGATCCTCGGAGGCGTCCTCGGCGGGCCCGGGGCCGATCAGCTCCAGGAGCTGCACGGCCAGCGAGCGGATGATGGAGATCTCGACGTCGTCGAGCGCGACGGCCGCGCCGCCGCCGGGGAGCGGTTCGAATTGTCCGGGCATGAAGGCGATTCAGCTGCTTCCGTCCTGCGGGCGGGCGTGGGTCGTTTCCGGGCTCATTTCCGGTCCTGCTGGAGGGTGGCCCACAGACCGTAGCCGTGCATGGCCTGTACGTCCCGTTCCATCTCCTCCCGGCTGCCGCTGGAGACGACCGCCCGGCCCTTGTGGTGGACGTCCATCATGAGCTTGGTGGCCTTGTCCTTGGAGTAGCCGAAGTACGACTGGAAGACGTACGTCACGTAGCTCATGAGGTTGACGGGATCGTTGTGGACGATCGTCACCCAGGGCACGTCGGGCTCGGGTACGGCGAAGACCTCCTCCGTCGGCTCGGTCTTCTCGATCTCCATGGGTGCGGCTGCCGTCACACAGCCCATGCTGCCACCACAGGGGGGCACCCGCACAAACGGGCCTGTGGCGGGCGTCACCGGGGCCGGACGGACATCGAAATCGTCAAAGTGACGAAATGGGGGTACGATCCGTCCTATGCCGCATACACCGGGGGACAACCCCCGGACCCCCGGCCGCACCGGGGGCACCCGGCACGTGATGGCTAGGAGAAACTTCGTGGACGCAGCGGACCTTGGGCTGCCGGTGGACGTCCCCTCGACGGCGCTCTTCACGGACCAGTACGAGCTGACCATGCTGCGGGCAGCCCTGAAGGCCGGTACGGCCGGGCGGCGCAGCGTGTTCGAGGTCTTCACCCGGCGGCTGCCGGACGGCCGCCGCTACGGCGTGGTGGCGGGCACCGGGCGGGTACTGGACGCGGTGGAGAACTTCCGCTTCGACCCGGACGTGCTGCGCTTCCTGCGCGAGCAGGACATCGTCGACGAGGAGACCCTGGACTGGCTCGCCCGGTACCGCTTCAGCGGCGACATCTGGGGCTACCCCGAGGGCGAGGTGTACTTCCCGGGCTCGCCGATCATGCGGGTGGAGGGCACCTTCGGCGAGTGCGTGCTGTTGGAGACGGTGATCCTGTCCATCCTCAACCACGACTCGGCGATCGCGGCCGCCGCCTCCCGGATGTCCTCCGCCGCAGGGCAGCGCCCGCTGATCGAGATGGGCGCCCGCCGCACCCACGAGCTGGCCGCCGTCGCCGCCGCCCGCTCGGCCTACGTCGGCGGCTTCGCGACCACCTCCGACCTGGCCGCCGGCTTCCGCTACAACATCCCCACCGTCGGCACCTCCGCGCACGCCTTCACCCTGCTGCACGACAACGAGCGGGACGCCTTCCGTGCCCAGGTGGATTCGCTGGGCCGGGACACCACGCTCCTGGTGGACACCTACGACGTCGCCGAGGCGGTCCGCACGGCCGTGGAGGTGGCGGGGCCCGAGCTGGGCGCCGTGCGCATCGACTCCGGCGACCTGCTGCTGGTCGCGCACCGGGTGCGCCAGCAGCTGGACGAGCTGGGCGCCACCCAGACGAAGATCGTCGTGACCTCGGACCTGGACGAGTACGCCATCGCCTCACTGGCGGCGGCGCCCGTGGACGCCTACGGCGTCGGCACCCAGCTGGTGACCGGCTCCGGGCACCCGACGGCCTCGATGGTCTACAAGCTGGTCGCCCGCGCCGAGTCCGGCGAGCAGGGGGCGCCACTGGTGCCGGTGGCCAAGAAGTCCAGCGGCGGCAAGACCTCCGTCGGCGGCCGCAAGTGGGCCGCGCGGCGCCTGGACGCGGAGGGGTACGCGGAGGCCGAGGTGGTCGGCACCGGGCCGGTGCCCGACGATCTCGCCGGCCGGCAGCTCCTGGTCGAGCTGGTCAAGGGCGGCGAGGTCGTCGCCCGCGAGCCGCTGGACGCCGCCCGGGACCGGCACGCGGCCGCCCGCGCCAACCTCCCGCTGTCCGCCACCCAGCTCTCCCGAGGGGAACCCGTCATTCCGACGGAGTACGCGCACGGGGGCTCGGGTAGCTAATGCTGGGGCGGCCCCGCAAGGGCCGAATCAGCCCCGCGTCCCCCGTTCCGCCCGTCCCCCGTCCCGTCCGTCCCCCGTCCGTCCCCCGTCCCCCATCCCCCATCCCACAGTCGACCCAGTCGAAGGACACCGACCATGCGCCGCGCCTTGATCGTCGTAGACGTGCAGAACGACTTCTGCGAGGGAGGCAGCCTCGCGGTGTCCGGCGGTGCCGACGTGGCCGCCGCCATCACCGAGCTGATCGGGCAGGCGCCCGCCGGCTACCGCCACGTCGTGGCCACCCGCGACCACCACGTGGCGCCGGGCGGCCACTTCGCCGACAATCCGGACTACGTCCACTCCTGGCCGGCGCACTGCGTGGCCGGCACCGAGGGGGTCGGCTTCCACCCGAACTTCGCCCCCGCCGTCGCCTCCGGCGCGATAGACGCCGTCTTCGACAAGGGCGCGTACGCGGCCGCCTACAGCGGCTTCGAGGGCGCCGACGAGAACGGCACGGGCCTGGCCGAGTGGCTGCGCTCCCGCGAGATCGACGAGGTCGACGTCGTGGGCATCGCCACCGACCACTGCGTGCGGGCCACCGCCCTGGACGCCGCCCGCGAGGGCTTCCGCACGCAGGTGCTGCTCGACCTGACCGCCGGGGTGGCCGCTCAGACCACCGAGCGGGCGCTGGAGGAGCTGCGGGAGGCGGGCGTGGAGCTGTCCGGCAAGCCGGTCGTGCAGTAGCCGGCTCCGCCTAGGTCTGCGCGGTCGGGCGTCTGAGCAGGGCGCGGATCGGGTGCCACAGCTCCTGGACCAGGTCCGGGCCGCCCACGGCGCCCGCCACCGGTGCCGTGCGCCATATCAGGCCGTCCGGGTGGTGCAGGACCGCGGTGACCTCGTCCGGGGTGGGCGGAGCCGCGTTGCCCCGCAGGTAGACGCTGCGCAGCCCCAGGTTGCGCAGCCTGGTCAGGGCGCGCGCCCGGTTCTGGGCGTGGACGAGAAAACGCACGCTGCCGGCGCTCGCCGGGGCGGGGCTGGGCAGGTTCAGCGCCACCACCACCGTGCCGTTCGGCAGCTTGCAGAAGCCTCCTGCGGCCATGCGGTCATACCCCCGAGTCAGCCTGTGTCGGTCCGGGTGCCGGACCCGGTGTCAATAAGAGAACCACAGGACGCACCTAAACACGGATCGGCGGTGACCCGCCAGGGGGTCACCGCCGATCATGCTCTGACCTGGGCAGACGCTATTTACCTGCCCGCGGGGCCAACCTCGAGCTCGATCGTCGAGCCGTTCCTGGCCTCCTTGAGGATCTTGATCTTCGTGTTGGTGTCAGTGATCTCGACACCGCCGGTCGGGTTCGCCGGGTCGTAGTAGTCGTTCTTGCGGTCGTTGAAGACCGAGACGCCCTTCGAGCCCGGGACGTACTTCGCGACGTCCGCCTTGTGCAGGGTCATGCCGTCCGTGCGGTAGCGGCTGAACGGCGAGTCGTACGCCTGGACGCGGTTGCGCATCAAGGTGCCGTCCTTCCACTTCAGCGCGGTCGGGTGCGAGTCGATCGGCAGGACCAGGCCCTTGCCCGGGTGCTGGCTGGTGTTGTTGTCCGCCTGGGAGGTGTCCCACTTCCAGATCAGCAGGCCGTTCTGGTAGTTGTAGTGCTCGACCCAGTTCGGGCGCTCCGAGAAGCCGAAGTTGTACGGGCCGGTCTTCAGCGTCTTGTCGTACGACACGTACTGCCGGTTCTCGGCGATGTAGTACTGCGCGTACTCCTTGGTGAAGGAGGCGCCCTTGCGGGTGAAGCCGACCGCCGTCCAGGCGTCGTCCGCGGTCTCCGCGTTGTCGGAGAAGAGCGTCTCGCCGTCGGCCGTCACCGCGATCTCGTCGGCGGCGAAGCCCTTCATGGCCAGGCCGCCGTCGGTCTGGTAGCGGAAGCGCAGGTCGATCTTCTTGCCGGCGTAGGCGTCCAGCGGGTAGACCAGCTTGCCGTAGGCGTCCACGGTGGCGCTCAGGGCGGGCTTGTCACTGCCGTCGCGCTGGATCGGCTGCCCGTCGAAGGTGCCGTCGATCGCGGTCCAGTTGGCGCCGCCGTCGGTGGACACCTCGGTGTAGAGGAAGTCGTAGTCGGCCTCGATGTCGTACCAGCCGTCCAGGGTGAGGGAGGCGGCGGACTTGCCGGTGAGGTCGACGCTGCGGGTCAGGGTGTTCTTGAGGTCGTTGCCGCTGCCGCTCCACCACTGGGTCTTGCCCTCGGCGGGGGGCACGATCTCGGTGGTGACCTCCTCCTTCGGCAGCTCGACGACCAGGCCCTGCTTGTGCTTGGTGTTGTACTCGGCCAGGCCCAGCTTGTGCCAGGAGTTGACGCCCGCCTTGGCGGTGTCGTAGTTCAGCCAGCCCAACTGGAGCTTGTCCCAGGCGTTCATGTCGCCGGGCAGGTCGCCGATCTCGCCCCGGCCGGTGCCCAGCCACGAGCCGGACGACATCAGCGTCCAGAAGCCGGTGGAGTTGTCGCCGCCGTTGGTGTCGTAGTGGTCCGGCAGGCCGAGGTCGTGGCCGTACTCGTGCGCGTAGACGCCGAGTCCGCCGTTCTCCGGCTGGATCGTGTAGTCGCCGACCCAGATGCCGGTGTCGCCGATCTGGGTGCCGCCGAGCTGGTTGCCCTCGGGGCCGGTGGCGCCGGCGTCGGTGCCGAAGGCGTACCAGCGGTGGGCCCAGATGGCGTCCTCGCCCTGCGCGCCGCCGCCCGCGGACTCGTCCTCGCCGGCGTGCACGATCTGGAAGTGGTCGATGTAGCCGTCGGGCTCGTTGAAGTCGCCGTCGCCGTCGAAGTCGTAGCGGTCCCACTGGTCGTACTGGGTCAGCTGGGACTTGATCTGGGCGTCGGTGCGGCCGGCCGCCTTCTGGTCGGCGACCCAGGCGGTGACGCCGTCCTGCACCGCGTACCAGGCGCAGTTGTCGGGGTCGCACTTGTTGGAGCCGTAGCGGGCCTCGTTGTAGGGGACCTTGACCCAGTCGGAGACCTCGCCGTCGACCGAGTAGCGGCCGGAGGACTGCTTCTCGTAGTAGGTCTTGACCGAGTTGACGCCCTTGCCGGAACCGAAGTACAGGTCCTGGAAGTGCTCCTGGTCGTAGTCCTTCTGCCAGGCCGTGGAGTTGTCCGTCCTGCGGTTCGGCTTGGCTATCTCGTTGTGCAGCGGGCCGGGCGTGCCGCCGTAGCGGCTGTCGACCTTGTCGCCGAACTCGACCAGGATGGTGAAGATCTTGTCGGTCTTCTCCCGGCCCAGCTCGACGTACTTGGCGTCGCCCTTCTTGCTCTTCAGCTGGACGACGTTGGAGCCGTCCTTCTTCTTCACCGACGCGTTGCCGGATATGACCTGCTTGAGGGCTTCCTCACGCTGGGCGGCCTGAGTGTCGCTCAGGGGGCCCTTGAGGTCGTGGGAGCGCGTGGTCTTGTCCGGGCTGGGGTCGTGGCGGTCCACGGCCTCCGGCCGGGACGGCGAGTCCGCCTGCGCCACGCCGGCCGCCGAGAACGTGGCGGCCGCCGCGGCGAATGCGACGGTGGTCGCCGCCGTTCTGAACGTCCAGGATCTTCTGGTCACTTGAGTTCCTCCCCCGCGTCCACGCGCGCGGATGGGGGACCAAGGACAGTGCATAGTCCGCGCACACGTGCTCAACGCGTGTAGTCAAGTGACGACATTTGACTAGAGGTTCACCGGAAAAGACAGACCTTGACTTGAGCAGAACAAGTGCACTATGCGGAGTCGCCGTTCGCTTTGCGGACACCGGATCGTGACCTGAGCCCGGTGTGTCGGGGCCCGGCCGGCACCCGACGGGCGCGCGGGACCGTCCACTTCCCGGACGTCATGAATCCGTGCGCCCCCCGTGCATCGGCCGTGCCGGTTAGGTCGGGCTTAGTACTGGTTCCGCTCGGGCACACAGCGGGTTAGAGTCGCTTGGCGGAACGCCCGGAGACCGGCGGAAAGCCAGGCCGACAACCTGTCTCACCCCCATGATTGCCTTCCGAGGACACGATGGCCATGCCCCGTCCGACTGCCGCACAGTTCGCCTACGGTACGTGCACCGTGATCTTCTCGACGCTCGCCATGCTGCTGCTGTCGCGGACGAGTTCGGGTCCCGGAGTCGCCCTCATCGCCGTCGCGGCCCTCGCCCTCGGGCTGCTGGTCGCCATGACGGTCCCCCAGCCCAAAGCTCGCGCGGTGACCGCCGTGCCGGCCCACCGGCTCGCCGCGCACCGGGAGCCGGTGCAGGTGCCCGCGGCGGCCCGGGTCTCCGCGGGCGCGGGCGAGGCGACGCGCGGGCGGGCCGCCTGAGGTCGTCCGCGTCCGTCCGCGTCCGTCAACGGGTGCTGACCACGACCGTCTTGGCCGCCTTGTCGTGCAGGCCCTGTTTGTAGGGCTTGTCGAAGAAGCTCCAGCCACCCGCGATGATCGTCCACACGCAGGCGCAGCAGAACGCGAACGGGATCCACAGCACCAGGGCGCGGATCAGCGACGTCTGCACCGAGGGTGTCGCGCCGTTGTCCAGGTTGGCCACCCGCATCCCGAGCCACTTCTTGCCTAGGGTCTGGCCCGTCCGCGTGGTCATGTAGGTGTCGTACGCGATGTAGAGCACGGCGGCGATCACGGACTGCCCGAAGGACTTGCCGACGGAGACGTCGTCGCCGTCCACCGTGTACTCCTGGACGTTGAAGGCCCAGCTGAGCAACCAGACCACGATGCCCACGAGGATCATGTCGATGATCCGCGCGAGCGTGCGCCGCCCGCTGTCGGCGAGCGGGGGCATCCCCGCCAGCGGATCGGCGGGGTAGCCGCCACCGCCGTACGGGTCACCGCCGTAGGGGCCGCCTCCGCCGGGCGGGGGCCCGCCGTAGGGGCCGCCGCCGGGGGGCGGGGGGCCGCCGTAAGGGCCGCCTCCGCCGGGGGGCGGGGGCGGGGGCGGGTTGTCGTAGGGGTTCTTCCTCAGCGGGTCGTCGTCCGGCGGCTGCTGCCCGCCGGAGCCGGGGGGCGGTTCGCTGCTCATGTCCCGAGTCGAACCCGGAGTCTCCCTCCCCGCATCCGGCGAGGGTCCGTCCGGAGTAGTGCGGGTGCGTGGTCCGACGCCGTCCGGGCGGGGTATGACGGTGCGTCGGCGGGTGCGGGTGCGTGGGGGCTGGTCGCGCAGTTCCCCGCGCCCCTGAAAGAAGGGCGTGCACTGGACGCGCCCCTTCAGGGGCGCGGGGAACTGCGCGAGCAACCACAACGCACCCGCACCCGAAACGAGACCTGCGCTCCCCCGAACCCACCCGCCAAGCTAGCCCGCGACAAACGTGTTGGCGGCCTTGTCGTGCCAGCACTGGTGCCAGGGGCGGTCGAACAGGCACCACACGACGCCGACCACGCCGACGGCGAGGAGGCCGGGAACGCTGTAGACCAGCCAGCGGCGCAGGGCCGCGCCGAAGGACGGCGGCTCGTGGGCCTCGATGTCCCGGACCTCCAGTCCGAGCAGCTTCTTGCCCAGGGTGCGGCCCCACTTGGCGGTCGGCAGCGCCTCGTAGGCGACACCGACGAGCAGCAGGACCGCGAGCACGATGCCCAGGTACGTGGACGTCGTGCCGTCCAGCAGCCAGACCGTGACGGTCTCGCCGGAGAGCTTGGCCTCGTCGATCTTGCCGTTGACGTGGTCGACCGCCTTGACGCCGAGAGGCACGGCGGCGACGGCGGTGACGCCCCCGAGGACCACCGTGTCGATCAGCCGGGCGGCCAGCCGCTTGCCGAGCCCGGCGGGCCGGGCCGCGGCCTGGCGGCGGGCGGCGGCCTGGAACACGTCCTCGACCGGCGGCTTCCACGGCGCGACCGGTTGCTCCTCCGCGCCCGCTCCGGCCAGCCGGTGCACCTGCTGTGCCCAGGAGGTCTGACCGCCGCCGGGTCCGCCCGCCGCGACCGGCGCGGAGGCGGCGGGCTGCTGCGGCGGCGGCGCCTGGTGAGGCACCGCGGGGGCGGCGGGCGTCGGGGGCGCCTGCGCGGCGGCGGCCCGGGCGGCCGCCGCCTTGCCGGCACCGAACCCGGGCCCGGAGGCGGGAGCGGAGCCGGAACCGTGACCGGAGCCGGAACCGGGAGCGGAGCCGGGACCGGCCTCGGCGCCGGGGCCGCCCGGCTGCGGGCCCGTGCGCGGGGTGACCGCGCGGAAGGTCATGGTGCCCTCGTCCTGCGCGGGGGCGGGGGCGTCCTGCCGTCCCGCCGCGGGCCGGCGGAAGACGAAGGTGTTGCCGGCCTCGGCCTCCGCCCTGCCGGGCGCGGCGCCCGCCGGGGCGTCCGGACGCGCCGCGCCGGAGGCGGCCGCGGCGTCCTGCGCGGGACGGTCACCGCCCGCCGAGCCCCCTGAACCCGCCGCCGAGCCCGCCGCGCCGGAGCCCGCGGCCCCCGCGCGGGGGTCGCCCGCGGCGCCGTCGGCGGGCGGTGCCGCCTGCCGGGCGTGCGGAACCCGCGGGTCCGCGCCCGGTGCCGCGCCCGGCCAGGCGCCGGGCCGCTCCGGGGCGCCGGCGGGACCGGACGGGGCGGAGCGGTCGGCGGTCCAGGCCGCGGCGGACTCCGGACGGCTGCCGTGCTGGGACGCGGCGGCGGGCGGCGGGTCCTCGACCGGGTCCTCGTCGAAGAAGTGCGGGCCGGTCTCCTCGACGGAGGGCCGCGCGCCGGGCGGGGGCGCGAGCGGCTCGCCGTCCTTGGGGGCGGGGCGGCTCGTGCCCGCCACCCAGGAGGCGCCGTTCCAGTACCGGACGTATCCGGGAATGGACGGGTCCGGGTAATACCCCTCGCGGGGCCTGTCGTCGCCGGGGGCCGGGGTTGGGGCGCTCATGTCCGTCGTCCCGTATCTGCTCGGGGGTTGATAGGGGGGCCTCAACATCTATCAGACGGGCGCAATCCGCACCGCCGGTCCCGCCGTACCCGCCCCTTTCCGGGCAACCTCGTGCCGGAAAAAAGTTCCCCGAACCCGCGTAATGCTCCGGGCCCGGGCCGCTCTCTCCACGCAAGGACGTACGAGACCCGGGAGAGGAACCCGCCATGCACACCAACCCCACCGGCCCCACCGTCGTGGAACGCGAGCTGGAGCTGAGGCTCATCCTGTCGCCCGAGAGCGGCATCCCGGTGCCGGCCAGGCTCGGCTACCACACGGACGATCCCTACGCCGTGCACATCACCTTCCACATCGACTCCGGCCACCCGGTGCACTGGACGTTCGCCCGCGACCTCCTGGTGGAGGGCGTCTTCCGGCCGTCCGGGCACGGGGACGTGCGGGTGTGGCCGTCGAAGACGGAGGGCCGCAGCGTCGTGCTCGTCGCGCTGAGCAGCCCGGACGGCGACGCCCTCCTGGAGGCGCCCACGCCCCAGGTGTCGGCCTGGCTGGAGCGGACCCTGCGGGCGGTGCCGCCGGGGACCGAGGGCGCGCAGCTCGGGATCGACGACGGGCTGGCCGAGCTGCTCGCCAGGTGAGGAGCGGCAGCGGCCGAAGGAGCGAACGTCAGAAGAGCTTGCCCGGGTTGAGGATGCCCAGCGGGTCGAAGACCTCCTTGACGGCCCGCTGCATCTCCAGGCCCACCGGGCCGATCTCCCGCGCCAGCCACTCCTTCTTCAGGACGCCCACGCCGTGTTCGCCGGTGATGGTGCCGCCGAGTTCCAGACCGAGCGCCATGATCTCGTCGAAGGACTCGCGGGCCCGCCGGGACTCGTCGGGGTCCTGGGCGTCGAAGCAGACGGTGGGGTGGGTGTTGCCGTCGCCCGCGTGGGCGCAGACGCCGATGGTGAGGGCGTACTTGGCGGCGATCCGGTCGATGCCCTCCAGCATGGCGCCGAGCCGGGAGCGGGGCACGCACACGTCGTCGATCATCGTGGTGCCCTTGACGGCTTCGAGGGCAGTGAGGGCCAGGCGCCTGGCCTGGAGGAGGAGTTCGGACTCGGCGGCGTCCTCGGCCGGGACCACCTGCGTGGCGCCCGCGGCCTCGCACAGGGCGCCGACGGCGGTGAGGTCGGCGGCCGGGTCGGTGGTGTCGAAGGCGGCGAGGAGCAGGGCCTCGGTGGTCTCCGGGAGGCCCATGTGGGCGAGGTCGTTGACCGCCTTGACGGTCGTACGGTCCATCAGTTCGAGGAGGGAGGGGACGTGGCCCCCTTCCATGATCCGGCAGATCGCGTCGCAGGCGGCGGACGCGGAGGCGAACTCGGCGGCCAGCACCAGCTGCTCGGGCGGCTTGGGGCGCAGCCCGAGGACCGCCTTCACGACGATGCCGAGGGAGCCCTCGGAGCCGACGAAGAGCCGGGTGAGGTCGTACCCGGCGACGCCCTTGGCGGTGCGGCGGCCGGTGGACATCAGGCGGCCGTCGGCGAGGACGACGTCGAGGCCGAGGACGTACTCGGCGGTCACCCCGTACTTGACGCAGCACAGCCCGCCGGAGGCGGTGCCGATGTTGCCGCCGATGGTGCACATCTCCCAGCTGGAGGGGTCCGGCGGGTAGTAGAGGCCGTGTTCGTTCACCGCGCGGGAGAGCGTGGCGTTGACGACGCCCGGTTCGACGACGGCGACCCGGTCGACCGGGTTGATCTCCAGGATGCGGTCCATCTTCGTCAGGGAGAGGACCACGCAGCCGTCGGTGGCGTTGGCCGCGCCGGACAGGCCGGTGCGGGCGCCCTGCGGGACGACGGGGACGCGCAGCTCGGTGGCGGTGCGCATGACGTGCTGGACGTCCTCCACGGTGCGCGGCAGGACGACCGCGGCGGGGGCGCCGGCGGGGCAGAAGCTGGCCATGTCGTTGGCGTAGGAGGCCGTGACGTCGGGATCGGTGAGGACGGACCCGGCGGGCAGACCGGCCAGCAGCCGGTCGACGAGGGTGCTCGGGTCGCCGAGGGGGCTGCCGGGGGTGCTGTCGACCGCCGCGGCTGCGTCGTCTTCATCGCGAGGCGCTTCGATACGGCTCATTGGGTTCCCTCCGAGAAACCTCGGCCGGTAAGCCGGGGAGAAATCGGGCTTCTGCAAAACAGCGCGGGAAACGACGGTTCACCCCGATGGGTGAATTGGTGCGCACTGGCACCCTTTCCCGGCATGTCACAAATAAAACGGCTACTGTGTGAGGTATGACCGCCAACTATGTGAAGCGGGCGTTCAAGTACCGCTTCCGTCCGACCGATGCGCAGGCAGCCGAGCTGTTGCGCACGTTCGGCTGTGTGCGGAAGGTCTACAACCTGGCGCTCGCCGCGCGAACTGAAGCGTGGGCACGGCAGGAGCGGGTCAACTACAACCAGACGTCGGCAATGCTGACGGCGTGGAAGAAGTCGGAGGAACTCGCGTTTCTCAACGAGGTGTCGTCGGTGCCGCTCCAACAGGCTCTGCGACACCTGCAGGGTGCGTTCGCGCACTTCTTCGCCAAGCGGGCCGGCTACCCGCGCTTCAAGTCGAAGCGGGCCTCCCGGGCAGCGGCGGAGTACACCAATTCCGCCTTTCGATTCCGTGACGGCAGACTCGTCCTGGCCAAGATGACGGAGCCACTGGACGTCGTCTGGTCGAGGCCGCTGCCCGAAGGCAGCACACCGACGACAGTGACGATCTCCCGGGACGCCGCAGGCCGCTGGTTCGTCTCGATGCTGTGCGAGGACCCGGGCGTGCAGCCGCTCCCGGTAAACGACAGCGCCGTCGGCATCGACGTCGGCCTGGACCACCTTCTCACCCTGTCCACCGGAGAAAAGGTCGCCAACCCGCGCCATGAGCGCAGGGACCGGGCAAAGCTCGCAAAAGCACAGCGGGATTTGTCTCGCAAGGAGAAAGGTTCGAAGAACCGGGAGAAGGCACGCCGCAGGGTGGCCCGGGTCCACGCCAGGATCACCGACCGCAGGCGGAACCATCTGCATAAACTGACCACTCGACTCGTGCGCGAAAATCAAACGCTCGTGATCGAGGACCTGACCGTCCGCAACATGGTCAGAAACCGGAGCCTGGCCCGCGCCATCTCGGACGCGTCGTGGACTCAGTTCCGCACCCTGTTGGAGTACAAGGCCGCCTGGTACGGGCGCGACGTGGTGGTTGTGGACCGCTTCTTCCCCTCCTCCAAACTGTGTTCCCGCTGCGGCACTGTCCAGAACGCAATGCCGCTGCATGTACGTTCCTGGACGTGCGATGGCTGCGGCACGACCCACGACCGGGACGTGAACGCCGCCGAGAACCTTCTGGCCGCCGGGCTGGCGGTGACAGTCTGTGGAGCCGGTATGAGACCTCAACGGAGAACTCCGGGCGGGCAGTCGGCGACGAAGCAGAAAACACACGGCGCGAGCCGTAGACCCCCTCGGTCACGAGGGGAAGAAGCCAAGATCACAGGCTCGCATCCACGGCCATCGGTGTGAACCCCGTCGACGGCAGCCGTCACCTGCCCGGTGTGATCGTCGTATGGGCGCACAGTGAGCGCCATGGAGGTCATGGAGAGGCTCACCCGGCGGGAACAGGGCGAGGCACCGGCACCCTGGCGGCGATCGCGCCGCGGGCGCCGGGTGCTGATCGCCTCCGTGGCCGGGGCCGCCGTGCTCGGCGGGGTCCTGGTGCTGCTCCCCTGGGGGGCCGGTGACGCTCCCCCGCCCGCACCCGGGCCCGCGGCGCTGGCGCGCGGGGCGGTCACCACCGGCGTGCCCGCCGCGCTGCCGGACCTGGCCGCGCTGATCGGCGACCGGGAGACCCATCTGCGGGCGCATCCGCTGGACGGGGCGTCGTGGGCGGTGCTCGGCGCCGCGTACGTGGAGCAGGGCCGCCGGACGGCCGACGGCGCGAACTGGCCGAAGGCCGAGAAGGCGCTGCGCGCCTCGCTGCGGACGGGGCCGAAGCGCAACCCGCAGGCGCTGGAGGGGCTCGCGGCGCTGGCCGTGGCGCGGCGGGACTTCCCGGCGGCGAAGAAGTGGGGCGAGAGCGCGGTGAAGGCGGCGCCGAAGCGGTGGACGGCGCACGCGGTGCTGATCGGCGCGTACACCGGGCTCGGCGACGACAAGGGCGTGGGCCGCGCCCTGGACAAGGTGATGGAGCTGCGCCCGGGCACTCCGGCCGTGGGCGCGCTGGCGGCGGCCGTCTACCGGGACCGGGGCTGGCGGGAGGACGCGGCGGCCCGGATCTCGGACGCGGCGGCGGCCGCCGCGGCACCGGCACAGCGGGCGGCGTACCTGGAGCAGGCCGGGCGCCTCGCGTTCGAGCGCGGGGACCGGACGGAGGCGCTGCGGTTCTTCCAGGAGGCGCTGCGCACCGACCCCGACCAGCGGGCCGCGCAGGCCGGGCAGGGCCGGGCGCTGGCGGCGCTGGGCCGGACGACGGAGGCGCTGTCGGCGTACCAGGCGGCGCTGGCCAAGCGGCCCAGCCCCGAGTACGCGCTGGAGCTGGGCGAGCTGTACGAGTCGCTGGGCCTCGGCCAGGCCGCGCGGGTGGAGTACGACCTGCTGCGGGAGCGGGCGCGGGGCGCGGAGGCGGCCGGGGCCGACGAGCAGTTGGTGCTGGGGCTGCTCGACGCGGACCACGGCGATCCGGCGGCGGCGGTGGAGCGGCTGCGGGTGGAGTGGGGGCGGCAGCCGGGGACGGCGGTCGCCGACGCGCTGGGCTGGGCGCTGCACCGCACCGGTGCGGACGAGGAGGCGCTGGAGTTCGCGACGATCGCGACCGACGGCGACAAGGGCGGCGGGGTGCGCAGCGCGCTGTACGTGTTCCACCGGGGGGTGATCGAGAAGGAGCTGGGGCGGTACGGGCCCGCGCGGCGGCACCTCGGGGAGGCGCTGACGATCAACCCGTACTTCTCGCCGCTGCGGGTGCCGGAGGCGAAGCGGGCGCTGGCGGAGCTGGGCGAGCCCCCGGTGGAGGGCCCGCCCGACTAGACGCGCTCGGCGTCACCAGGTGGCTCAGAGGTTGCCGCGCTTGTCCTGCTCGCGCTCGATCGCCTCGAACAGGGCCTTGAAGTTGCCCTTGCCGAAGCCCATGGAGCCGTGGCGCTCGATCATCTCGAAGAAGACGGTCGGGCGGTCCTGGACCGGCTTGGTGAAGATCTGCAGCAGGTAGCCGTCCTCGTCCCGGTCGACGAGGATCTTCAGCTCGCGCAGGACGTCGACGGGCACCCGGGTCTCGCCGGCCCACTCGCCGAGCGTGTCGTAGTACGAGTCGGGGGTGTCCAGGAACTCGACGCCTGCCGCCCGCATCGCGCGGACGGTCGCCACGATGTCGTTGGTGTTCAGCGCGATGTGCTGGACGCCGGCGCCGCCGTAGAACTCCAGGTACTCGTCGATCTGGGACTTCTTCTTGGCGACGGCGGGCTCGTTGATCGGGAACTTCACCTTGAGGGTGCCGTCGGCCACGACCTTCGACATCAGCGCGCTGTACTCGGTGGCGATGTCGTCGCCCACGAACTCCTTCATGTTCGTGAAGCCCATGACCTTGTTGTAGAAGCCGACCCACTCGTTCATGCGGCCGAGTTCGACGTTGCCCACGCAGTGGTCCACCGCCTGGAAGACCCGCTGCTCGGGCGGGGCGACCATCGGCTTGGCGGCGACGTACCCGGGCAGGTACGGGCCGTCGTAGCCGGTGCGCTCGACGAGGGTGTGCCGGGTCTCGCCGTAGGTGGCGATGGCGGCGAGGACGACGGTGCCGTGCTCGTCCTTGACCTCGTGCGGCTCGGCGAGCGAGCGGGCGCCGTGCTCGACGGCGTAGGCGTGGGCGGCGCGCGCGTCCGGGACCTCGATGGCGAGGTCGACGACGCCGTCGCCGTGCTCGGCGACGTGCTGGGCCAGGAAGGTGCCCCAGTCGGTCGAGGGCTTGATCACCGAGGTGAACACGAAGCGGGCGGAGCCGCTCTCCAGGACGTAGCTCGCGGTCTCCCGGCTGCCGTTCTCCGGTCCGGAGTACGCGACCAGCTTCATGCCGAAGGCGGTGGAGTAGTAGTGCGCGGCCTGCTTGGCGTTGCCCACGGCGAAGACGACCGCGTCCATTCCCTTGACCGGGAAGGGATCGGCCTGCCGGGCGGTGTCGGGAGTGTGGTGTGTGGTCTGCGTCATAGCCGCAGGTTCTCCCCTGTTCGCAAGGTGCGCAATAGTTTGCGTTTTCACTGGGCAACATGACCAGTGACGTGCGGGTGCGGGCGGGCGATCTGTACAGGATGACCAGCAGGGAGGGTGCGGGTATGGCGGGTACGGGGATCGACCGGCTGGACGGGCGGATCATCGGTCTGCTGGCGCGGGAGCCGCGGATCGGGGTGCTGGAGATGTCCCGGCGGCTCGGGGTGGCGCGCGGCACCGCGCAGGCGCGGCTCGACCGGCTTCAGTCGAACGGAGTCATCCGCGGCTTCGGTCCCGAAGTGGACCCGGCGGCCCTCGGCTACCCGGTCACGGCGTTCGCCACGCTGGAGATCAGACAGGGCCAAGGGGCCGACGTACGGGCGCACTTGGCGGCGGTGCCGGAGGTGCTGGAGCTGCACACCACGACCGGCACCGGGGACATGCTGTGCCGCCTGGTGGCCCGCTCGAACGCCGATCTCCAGCGGGTGATCGACCGGGTTGTCGGTTTTGATGGCATCGTCCGGGCCGCCACGGCGATCGTCATGGAGAACCCCGTTCCGCTGCGGATCATCCCGCTGGTGGAGCAGGCGGCCGGGGACAGCGGCGGACACGACTGAGACGGACACGACTGAGACGGGACCGATCCCGGAGGTGAGCGGACGTGAACTTCTGGGACTTCCTGGGCAGCCGCCACCAGCAGCTGCTCGCCGACGCCGGCCAGCACGCCAGCGCGGTCTTCCAGTGCATGGTCGTGGCGACCCTGATCGGGGTGCTGATCGGCGTCCTCACCTACCGCAGCGACTGGGCGGGGAACCTGGCGACCCTGACCACGTCGACCATCCTCACCATCCCGTCGCTGGCCATGATCGGTCTGCTCATCCCGATCGTCGGCCTCGGCGTGCCGCCGACGGTGACGGCGCTGACGCTGTACGGGCTGCTGCCGATCGTGCGGAACTCGATCGTGGGCCTGCGCGGCGTCGACCCGGCGCTGGTGGACGCCGCCAAGGGCATCGGGATGTCGCGTCCGGCGCGGCTGCTGCGGGTGGAGCTGCCGCTGGCCTGGCCGCCGATCCTGACCGGCATCCGGGTCTCCACCCAGATGCTGATGGGCATCGCGGCGATCGCCGCCTACGCCTCCGGGCCGGGCCTCGGCAACGAGATCTTCCGCGGGATCGCCTCGCTGGGCAGCAAGAACGCGCTCAACCAGGTCCTCGCGGGCACGCTCGGGATCATCGTCCTGGCCCTGCTGTTCGACGCGGCGTACGTGCTGCTGGGACGGCTGACCATTCCGAGGGGGATCCGTGTCTGAGAACGGTCACGACAGCGCCACCGGGGCGACCATCGAGCTGGAGGCCCTCACCAAGCGCTACCCGGGCACTGCGCAGCCCGCCGTCGAGAACGTGTCGATGGAGATCAAGGCCGGGGAGACGGTCATCTTCGTGGGGCCCTCGGGCTGCGGGAAGTCCACCACCCTGAAGATGATCAACCGGCTGATCGAGCCCAGCGGCGGCCGCATCCGCATCAACGGCGAGGACGTCACCGACATCGACCCGGTGAAGCTGCGCCGCAAGGTCGGCTACGCGATCCAGTCCTCCGGCCTCTTCCCGCACATGACCGTCGCCCAGAACATCGCGCTGGTGCCGAAGATGATCGGCTGGTCGAAGGCGCGGATCAGGGAGCGGGTGGAGGAGATGCTGGACCTGGTCGGCCTGGACGCCGGGGAGTTCCACGGCCGCTATCCGCGCCAGCTGTCCGGCGGCCAGCAGCAGCGGGTGGGCGTGGCGCGGGCGCTGGCGGCCGATCCGCCCGTGCTGCTGATGGACGAGCCGTTCGGCGCGGTCGACCCGATCACCCGGGACCACCTCCAGGACGAGCTGATCCGCCTCCAGCACGAGCTGCACAAGACGATCGTCTTCGTCACCCACGACTTCGACGAGGCGATCAAGCTGGGCGACCGGATCGCGGTGCTCCGCGAACGCTCCCACATCGCGCAGTTCGACACCCCGGAGGCGATCCTCACCAACCCGGCGGACGACTTCGTGTCCGGCTTCGTGGGCGCGGGCGCGGCCCTCAAGCGCCTGAACCTGACCCGGGTGCGGGACGTGGGCATCACGGACTACCCGACGGTGACCGTGGAGGACCCGCTCCAGCACATCTTCGACCGGCTGCGGGAGTCGGGCACCAACGAGATCCTGCTCCTGGACCGGCGCGGGCGCCCCTACAAGTGGCTGCGGCGCGGCGACCTGATGCGGGCCAGGGGCTCGCTGGCGCGGGCCGGGACGCTGGTCCACGACACGGTGACCCGGGACGCGACGCTGCGGGACGCGCTGGAGGCGGTGCTCACCGACAACGCGGGGCGGGTCGCGGTCACCGGGCGGCGCGGCACGTACGAGGGCGTCGTCGACATGGAGACGCTGATGAACTCCGTGCACGAACTGCTGGAGGCCGACCGGCTGGACGCGCTGGAGCACCAGCACGACCTGGAGGAGACCCGGGCCACCCAGACGCACACCGAGCAGGAGGGCTTCGGCGAGGTCGGAGGCCGCGCGTGAGCAGCTCCGCGCGCCGCTTCCCCGGCCGCCGCCCCGAGGGCGAGCACGAGGTCAAGGGGCTCGCCTTCCGGGACGAGGGCGGGGACGAGAACGGGGACGAGGCGGAGGGCGGGTCGCAGGGCGGGGCTCCCCCGCCGTCCCCGGTGGCGGCGGGCCCCCGGGTCGGCTGGCGCAAGCTGACCTTCCTGCCGGTCGTCCTGATCGCCGTACTGCTGGCGACCTGGCTGTGGTTCCGGCAGGCGGACCTGGACGCGCTCAGCCAGAACGCCCTGGGCAACGGCCAGGTCACCAAGGCCCTGTGGCAGCACGTCCAGCTGACGGTGATCTCCACCTTCTTCGTGCTGATCATCGCCATCCCGCTGGGCATCCTGCTCACCCGCAGGGCGTTCCGGAAGGCCACCCCGTTCGCGATGGCCTTCGCCAACATGGGCCAGGCGACCCCGGCGATCGGTCTGCTGGCGCTGCTGGTGATCTGGCTGGGCATCGGCCGCCGGGCCGCCCTGATCGGCATCATCATCTACGCCGTCCTGCCCGTCCTGTCCAACACCATCGCCGGCCTGAAGGCGAACGACCCGACGCTCCTGGAGGCGGCCCGCGGCATCGGAATGTCCCCGCTGGGCGTCCTCGCCCGGGTGGAACTGCCCCTGGCCGTCCCGCTCATCCTGGCGGGTGTGCGTACGGCCCTGGTCCTGAACGTCGGTACGGCGACGCTGGCGACCTTCGGCGGCGGCGGGGGCCTGGGCGTGCTGATCACCACCGGCATCACCAGCCAGCGGATGCCGGTGCTGGTGCTGGGCTCGATCCTCACCGTCGCCCTCGCCCTGCTGGTGGACTGGCTGGCCTCGCTGGCCGAACTGCTGCTGCGGCCGCGGGGACTGGAGGTGGGCACATGAGACGGCGTACCTGCTGGGCGCTGGCCGCCGCACTCCTTACCGCCTCCGCCGGGTGCGGCCTGACCAGCGGCTCCCCGATGGTCGACGACGTGGAGCCGGGCTCGATCGGGAAGGGGCGCCCCCTGGAGGGCGCCGATCTGACGGTCACGTCGAAGGAGTTCACCGAGCAACTGGTCCTCGGCGCGATCATGGGCATCGCCTTCGAGGCGGCCGGGGCCGAGGTGCTCGACCGCACCGGCATCCAGGGCTCGGTCGGCACCCGCGCGGCGGTCGAGAACGGCGACGCCGACGCCACCTACGAGTACACGGGCACCGCGTGGATCACCTACCTGGGCAACAGCAAGCCGATCCCCGACCCGGAGCAGCAGTGGAAGGCGGTGAAGGAGGCCGACGCGAAGAAGGGCCTGACGTGGCTGGAGCCGGCCCGCCTGAACAACACGTACGCGCTGGCGATGAACCAGGCGAACTACAAGAAGTACCGGACGAAGACCCTCTCCGAGGTCACCGCCCTGTCCAAGTCGGACCCGGGCGCGGTGACGCTGTGCGTGGAGGGCGAGTTCGCCAACCGCGCGGACGGCCTGCCGGGCCTGGAGAAGGCGTACGGCATGTCGCTGCCCGCCGGGAACATCACGCAGATGGACACCGGCATCATCTACACCCAGACCGCGAAGGGCGCCTGCACCTACGGCGAGGTGTACACCACCGACGGGCGGATCAAGTCCATGAACCTGGTGGTGATGGAGGACGACAAGAAGTTCTTCCCGAACTACAACGCGGCGCCCATGGTCCGCACGGCCACGCTGAAGAAGTGGCCGGCGATCGCGTCGGTCCTGGACCCGGTCACGAAGGCGCTGACCAACGACGTGGCGCAGACCCTGAACGCGAAGGTCGACGTGGACGGCGAGGACCCGCACCAGGTGGCGCTGGACTGGATGAAGGAGAGGGGTTTCGTGAAGGAGGGATAGGGCCGCGTTCCGTTCTCGCGGGGTTCAGCAGGCGGGCACGTCGCCCTTGCCGCTCTCCAGCGCCTTCAGCGAGTCGACCGCGCCCTTGAGCGTCGTCACCGGGATCAGCCGCAGCCCCTTCGGCAGCTCGGCCCGCGCGTCCGAGCACTCGGCCTTCGGCACCAGGAAGACGGTGGCCCCGTCCCGCCGGGCGGCCTGCGTCTTGAGCGGAACCCCGCCGACGGCACCGACCTTGCCGCCGTCGGTGATGGTCCCGGTCCCGGCGACGACCTCGCCCCCGGTGAGATCGCCGGCGCCGAGCTTGTCGACGATGCCGAGCGAGAACAGCAGCCCGGCGCTGGGCCCGCCGACGTCCTCCAGCCGAAGCTCGACGTCGACGTCGCCCTGGTCCATCCGGAGGTACCGGAGCGCGGCCGTGGTGGCCGAGTCCTGGGACTCCTTCATCTGCTCCTGGTTGTACCGCTCGATCTCGCTCACGTCGTCGCCGCTCGGGTAGACGGCGTCGCGCGGCATCACCGCCCGGTCGGTGTCGAACCAGCTGCCGAGCACGTCCCCGAGGTGGATGCTCGCGTCCGGCCCGGTCGCCTCGATCGTCGTCATCCGCAGCTGGCCGCTGGTGTCGTGCGTCGGCGCGCCACTGATCGTGATCACCTCGGCGCCCTGGTTCTTCCCCAGCACGTCGGCCGTCAGCCCCGGCTGCGCCACGGAGAACGGCAGGGGCGCGAACAGGGCGGTCGCGAGCAGCGCCACGACGGGGAGACCGCAGACGGCGAGGAACCGGGGACGCGTGAGACGAGAGAGCACGGAGTCAATCTAACGTGGCGGTCCCGGTGGCTCGGACGCCCGGGCACGGCCCCGTCTCACCGCAGTCTCACCGCAGTGCCTCCGCCACCTCCCGGGCGGCGTGCTTCACGCGTTCGCCGACCCGTTCGGGGACCACGTCGGCCAGCATCACCACGCCGACGCTGCCCTCCACCCCCGTGACGCCGAGCAGGGGGGCCGCCGCGCCGCAGGCGCCCGCCTCCAGTTCGCCGTGGGTGAGGGTGTAGCCGGGGTCGTCCACGGCCTCACCGCCGGTGGGCCGGGGCGGCTGGCGGGCGGCCAGGATCGCCTTGCCCGCGGCGCCCCGTTCCAGGGGGTGGCGGAAGCCCGCGCGGTAGGCGACGTGGTAGTCGGTCCAGGTCGGCTCCACGACCGCGACGGCCAGCGCCTCGGCGCCGTCCACCAGGGTCAGGTGGGCCGTCGCCCCTATGTCCTCGGCCAGCGCGCGCAGGGCCGGCATGGCGGCCTCGCGGACCAGGGGGTGCACCTGGCGGCCCAGGCCCAGTACGCCGAGGCCGACGCGGGCGCGGCCGCCCAGGTCGCGGCGTACGAGTGCGTGCTGCTCCAGCGTGGCGAGCAACCGGTACACGACGGTCCGGTTGACGCCCAGTTTGTGGGACAGCTCGGTGACGGTCAGCCCGTGGTCCGTATCGGCCAGCAGTTTGAGGACGCGCAGTCCCCGGTCGAGCGTCTGAGAGGTCTCCGCGGTCACGACGCCCACTCCTTAGTGGTGAGGTCGGCGGCCCTCATCGCGGCGGATGCGTCACCGAGTCCCGTCAGTGACGCGCTTCAGAGGCCGCCGATCGGCTGACGGCCCGGCCTTGTCCCGGGCCCAGTCGCTTCACGGCTGCGCTCCGCGGCGGCGCTGCCACGGGGCGTGCGTAGCGGGACAGTAAAGGACCCGGTTCGCTCAGCGGAAGGCTCCGTCCAGAATCCGGGCGCCAACCGTTATCAACCGCCTGTGTTTGTCCCAGTACGTACCGCGCACGCCCTCGGCACCGGCGCCCCGCGCGTCACTTCATCCGCGTCGCCCACTCCTGGACCTTGGCGATGCGCTGGCGCAGCTGGCCGCCGGTCGCCTCGGCGCTGGGCGGGCCGCCGCACACGCGGCGCAGTTCGGTGTGGATCACGCCGTGCGGTTTGCCGCTCTGGTGGACGTAGGCGCCGACCATGGTGTTGAGCTGCTTGCGCAGCTCCATCAGCTCCTTGTGGGAGACCACCGGGCGGCGTTCGGCGGGCAGTTCGAGCAGGTCGGCCTCTTCGTCGGGCTTCTTGCGGCTGTGCGCGATCTGCCGGGCCTGCCGCTTCTGGAGGAGCAGCTGCACCTGGTCGGGCTCCAGCAGTCCCGGGATGCCGAGGTAGTCCTGCTCCTCCTCGCTGCCCGGGTGGGCCTGCATGCCGAACTCGGCGCCGTTGTACATGACCCGGTCGAAGGTGGCCTCGGACTCCAGCGCCTCGAAGGAGAACTGCTCCTGCTCGCCGGTGTCCTCGTCCTGCTCCCGGTTGGCCTCGTCCATCTCCTTCTCGGACTCGGCGTAGGGGTCCTCCTCGCCCTCCTTCTTGGGCTTGTCGAGGACGTGGTCGCGCTCGCGCTCCATCTCGTTGGCGAAGGTGAGCAGATCCGGGACGGTCGGGAGGAAGACGGAGGCGGTCTCGCCGCGGCGCCGGGAGCGGACGAAGCGGCCGACGGCCTGGGCGAAGAAGAGGGGGGTGGAGATGGTGGTGGCGTAGACGCCGACCGCGAGGCGGGGGACGTCGACGCCCTCGGACACCATGCGGACGGCGACCATCCAGCGGTCGGTGCTGTCGCTGAACGCGTCGATGTTCCTGGACGCGCCGGTGTCGTCGGACAGTACGACGGTGGCCTTGTCGCCGGTGATCTCGCGGATCAGCTTCGCGTAGGCGCGGGCGGAGTCCTGGTCGGCGGCGATAACGAGCGCCCCGGCGTCCGGGATGGCCTTCCTGACCTCGGTGAGCCGCTGGTCGGCGGCGCGCAGCACGGCCGGCATCCACTCGCCGCGCGGGTCGAGCGCGGTGCGCCAGGCCTGGCTGACGGCGTCCTTCGTCATGGGCTCGCCGAGCCGGGCCGCGATCTCGTCGCCCGCCTTCGTGCGCCAGCGCATGTTGCCGCTGTAGCTCATGAAGATGACGGGGCGCACGACGCCGTCGGCGAGCGCGGAGCCGTAGCCGTAGGTGTAGTCGGCGGCGGAGCGGCGGATGCCGTCGTTGCCCTCCTCGTACGCCACGAAGGGGATGGGGTTGGTGTCCGAGCGGAAGGGCGTGCCGGTGAGCGCGAGGCGCCGGGTGGCGGGCTCGAACGCCTCCAGGCACGCCTCGCCCCAGGACTTGGAGTCGCCGGCGTGGTGGATCTCGTCGAGGATGACGAGGGTCTTGCGCTGCTCGACGCGGTTGCGGTGCAGCATGGGGCGCACGCCGACGCCCGCGTAGGTGATGGCGATGCCCTGGTACTCGCGGCTGAGCGGGCCCGCGCTGTACTCGGGGTCCAGCTTGATCCCTATCCGCGCCGCGGCCTCGGCCCACTGCTTCTTCAGGTGCTCGGTCGGCGCGACGACGGTCACCTGCTGCACGACGTGGTGGTGCAGCAGCCAGGACGCCAGCGTCAGCGCGAAGGTCGTCTTTCCGGCGCCGGGGGTGGCGACGGCCAGGAAGTCCCGGGGCTGGTCCTGGAGGTACTTCTCCATCGCCCCCTGCTGCCAGGCCCGCAGCTTGCCGGCGGTGCCCCAGGGGGCACGGCCCGGGAAGGCCGGGGACAGGTGGTGCGAGGTGCTGGAGCTGGCGGTGGTAGTCACGGTCTCCGAAGGGGGTAGAGCGGCTCGGCCACGTATGACAACCGGGCCACCCTACCGGCGGGCCGGAGCGATCACCGCGCGCACGGGGGCGGGTCACCCCCGGGTGGGACGGACGTCACAACCCGCACCCGGCGGCGGTACGAGGGCCCGGGAGACGTCTGGGGGCTCACCGCTCCCGCACCCGTGTCGCCACCCACGCCCCGGCCAGCGCCACCGCCGCCATCGGCAGGAACACCGCCGCGAAGGCCGCCGGGTGGGAGCTGTTCGCCGCACCGGCCTCGGTGGCCGCGTGGCTGACCGTGCCGCCGCCGAGGGCCGCGAAGGCCGCGCCCCCGGCCGACAGCAGGACGACGTTGGAGAGGCCGTCGGAGATCTGGAGCGCGGCGGAGTTGGTACCGGCCTCCTCGGGGGCGGAGAGCTTGAGCAGGAGCACGCTGGTGGAGGAGATCACCAGACCCATGCCGAAGCAGCCGAAGGCCCAGGCGACGGCCACGGTCCAGGCCGGGACGGCGTCGATCAGCACGCTCGGCGCCGTCGCGACGGCCGCCGCGACCAGGAGCATGCCGAGGGCCATCAGACGCTCCCGGTACGGCTCCAGACGCGGCCGGGACTGGAGCCACGAGCCCCCGGCCCAGGTCGCGCCGCCGGCCGCGAGGGAGAGTCCGGCCAGTGTCGGGCTGAGCCCCCGCTGCGTGACCAGCATCAGCGGGACGAAGGACTCGGCGGCGATGAAGGACCCCGCGGCCACCCCGCGCAGCAGAACCACGGAGGGCAGACCGCGCACCGCCCGGTAGGTGCCGCGCGGCAACAGCCCGAGCACGGCGGGCACGAGCAGCGCCACGCCCACGGCTCCCGGGAGCAGGGCGATCGGGCGCAGGTCCTGGGCGGCGTACTGGAGCAGACCCGCGCCCAGTGAGACGGCGAGGGCGAGGCGGATCCGGCGCCCGTCGAAGGAGGCCGGGGTATCCCCGCCCCCGACGGCGCCGGACGCGCGGCTGCGTATCTGCGGCAGCGCGAGGGCGAGCGGGACGACGACCAGCACCGGGATGCCGACGAACACCCAGCGCCAGCCGAGGTGCTCGGTCACCGCGCCGGAGGCCAGTGGTCCGACGACGGACGGGACCACCCAGCCCGCCGCGAACGCCGCCATGATCGCGGGTCGCAGCCGCTCCGGGTAGGCCCGGCCGACGACGACGTACAACGCGACGATCACCAGCCCGCCGCCGAGCCCCTGCACGGCCCGCCCGAGGATGAACAGCCACATCGCGCCCGCCGTCCCGGACAGCACGAGCCCGGCCGCGAAGGCGGCGATGCCGGTCGTCAGCGGCGTCAGCGGCCCGCGCCGGTCCGACCACTGCCCGGAGAGCACCATCCCGAACAGACTGGTCGTGAAGTACCCCGAGAACGCGAACGCGTACAGCGACACCCCGTCCAGCTCCCGCGCCGCCACCGGCATCGCCGTACCGACCGCCGTCGCCTCGAAGGCGATCAGCACGATGACGGAGACGATGCCGATGCTCAGCGCCCGGTAGGCGCGGCTCAGCACGGTGTCGTCGGGGGCGGCTGCGGGGACGGAGGACTCGGCGGGGACGGCGACATCGGTGTCGCGGGGCTCAGGGACGGTCATGGTCGCCAGAGTAAGGGCCGCGACCTGCTTTTACCCCTGTCGAGAGACGGTACGGGCCCGGGACCTTGGTCGTACGACCCGGCAGCCCCCCGCCGCCCCGCCCTACCGTCGAGGCACCGAGTCACAGACCCGGCCGTGTGCCCGAGTGGCCCAGGGGCTCGCCTGCGCTGCATTCATCAGCGAGCTCCGCTCGCGGGGAGTTACGCGGGTTCGACTCCCGCCCCGGCCTCCAGCCGTCTGACAGGCGAGCGAGCAGGCAGCAGTCAAGCAGTGGACAGCAAAAGGCCTTGGTCCGAGACAAGTCTCCGCATACGGGCGGCCACATCCCGCGGGCCGAGCTCCGTCACGGCCGACAGCGCACTCAGCCTCCGACTGGAAGACCAGATACCGGTCGTCGGCGGCTGGAACGGCATGACCGCTATGCCCTCGGCGGCGAATGGGGCCGGGTCGAGGTAGGTCACTCCCCCAGTCCCGCACGCGTACGCGCGGGCACCGGTCACGGCACAAAGGTCGGCGAGCCGCTGAGAGCGTCCCGGCCTGGAGGGCAGGTCGCTGCTGATCAGGACTTGGCCCTGCCAGCCGAGCGAGTCCAGCAACAGGCGGGTGGAGACCGTGGCGACGGCGGCGATCCTCCCCGTGTCGAAGGCGTCCAGCACCCCGTCCAGCAGTTCGGCGAGGGCCGACCAGTGTGGGCCGGCTCCGTAGTACTGGCGCAGCATCCCCATGGTCTTCCGGCGGGCCCTGCCGGAGTCGACGATCAACGCGTCCCGGACGAGAGTCGGCCTGCCCTGGGGAAGACGGGTGGGGACGGTGAGCCACTGCCGGCGGCTCGGTGCGTCGAGGGCGCCGAGGCGTGCTCGGTGCTGGTAGTCGCGGCGGGCGAACTGCACGTCGTCCAGGACTATCCAGTAGTCCGCCGCGAAGAGCTTGGCCAGTGTGGCCAGTCTCGGGAACAGGTTGGGCTGGTGAATCGCGCACAGCCCGCCCGGCTCCGGCAGGTCAGGAAGCGATGAGGCGGCTGGTGAAGCCGTCACGGATGAGAGACTCGTACGCTCCACGCACGTCCTCCGGTACTTCCTGCTCAATGGCGAATCCGAGCTTCGGATACTCGATGACCCGCTGGAGGTCACCGACGAGCATGTCCAGGACGAGCTTCTCGTCGCCGATGGACTTCACGTAGTCGTCGAACTCCAGCGGCTCCGACGCGCAGCGGACCTCGACGTCGGGCCACACTTTGCGAGCGGTCGCGAACGACCTCCGCTCCATGTAGGGCTTGGACACCAGCATCACCGTGGTCGGGGTGATGCCGGCGGCGGCGAGGACCTCGCGGGAGAGGGTGATGTTCTGGCCCGTGTTACCGGCGTTCGGTTCCAGCAGGATAGCCCCGGCGGGGACGCCCAGGTCGATGGCGTGCTCGCGAAAGTGGACGGCCTCGCCGCGCGGGAAGACCTCGGCGGTGGTGGGGCTGTTGCCGCCGGTGAAGACCAGGGTCGGGAACAGCTCCGCGCGGTACAGCTCTGCGGAGTGGGTGGCGACGCCGAGGTCGTGGCTGCCCAGCCCGATCGCCACGTCGGCGGGTCGCAGCTGGTGGTGCATCTGGTGGTAGTCCCAGATGAGCGCGGCGCGACGCCACTGGTTCTCGGTGATGGCCTGCTGCTTGTCGCTCACGCGTTTCTCCCTGGTCACCGTCGCCGGGGGCCGATCGGCCCCTCCTTCATGGCCTTGATGCCCTCGATACTGCGCAGTTGGTGCACGAGTCCGTACCGCGCGGCTGTGCGGGTGGCTTGATCGAGGACCTGGAGCCCATCATCCCGCGTCGCTGTGTCGGAGAGCAGGACGTGGCCGTGGGCGGTGTCCAGCCGTACGCGTTGCATCGGTGAGTCGGTGGTCCCGCTGCTGCGGGCGATGTCGACGAAGTGCAGGGCCTGGGTGAGGTCGCCGGCGCCTCGGCGGGCAAGGGCGAGTTTCTGGTGGGCCACCGACCAGTCGTCGGGTTCGGTGAGGGCCTCGAAGTCTCGGGTCGCGGCCTGCATGACCCGGGTCGCGTAGTCATGCCGACCGTTCTTGCTCAGCGCCGTGCCCACCCACAGGCGGGCCCGGGCGCGGTCACGGTGGGAAAGACGGTCGTCGACGGCGAGGCTCTCGTATTGGCGGGCGGCTGCCTCCAGCCTGCCGGACATTTCCGTGACCACCGCGAGGGAAAGGTCGAGTTGGGCAACACGACGCGGGATGTCGAGCCGGGTGAAGACCGCGCGAGCACCGGCGTAGGAGTGCTGGGCGGAGAGTGGGCCGAGAACGGAGCCCTGATCACGCCTGAGGTCACCGAGCAGTGCCGTCGAGCGGGCAAACAGATACAGCCCCTTGTCATCCAGTCCCTGGGCATCGAACCGCGCCAACCAGCGGCTGAGCAGGCTGTCGGCGAAGGCGAAATTCTGACGGGAAAGGGCGACCACCACACGGTCCAGGTCGTCAGCCCACGATTCGTACTCCCAGGCTCGGGGTCCGGCGGCAGTGACGCGCCGCCCAGCGCCCTGCACAGTGCTGGCCATCTCGGAGAGGAGAGTCTCGAAGCGCAGGTGGGCAGGAGCGTCCGCACGTCCGAGGGCGGTGTCGAGGATGGCCCGGGTGTCGGGTCTGGGCTCGGTTTTCGCGCGCTTGCTCTCCCACTTCGAGACCGTCGCGACCGCCACACCGAGGTGCTCGGCAAAAGCCCGCACGCTCAGACGCAGGGCGAGACGCAGAGCCCTGGCCTCCAGACCGGTCCAGTGGTGCACGGTTGCCACGCCTCGCTCCCTTCCACCGCCATCGAAGCAGATGCAGGGGAAAGGGCGGGACGGAAGTAGGACGAAAGTAGAACAGCGGGTGATTGGCCGGGAGTTCGACGACCTCCATGCTCAGGAACGTCACCACGTGTCGGCCCTTTGGACGGTCTCTCCTATGGAAACTCTCACGGAACATCGCCTGGTCAGCGGACCTGTCGTCTACGGATTTCTGCGGCTGGTGCGCGTCTCCGAAGCCCGGAGGGAGGCGCTGGTCGCCTCGCTCGCCGATTACTCCCGCGGCCACGAACTGACGTTGTCCGGCATCTTCGCCGAACGCACGGCAGGCGCCGGCCCCGGCTCGGCCCCCTTCACCAGCCTGCTGGACGCGTTGGCCCTGCCGGACGTCTACGGCGTGCTCGCCCCGGCCCTGTCACACCTTGGCCCGAGGGCGATAGCCGCTGAACGAGGCCGAAGGATCGAGGCCGTCGGGTCCCGGCTGCTGCTGGTTCGCCGATCCCGCCCCACATGCCCGTCGGCCACCTCCATCACGGTGACCCACTGCCACAGCCCGGAAGCCGTCCGCCTCCTGGAGACCGAGTCATGAGGACAGCGATGAACAAAACGGTGCAGCGCTTCTTCGAGGCACGCCCCGAGTCGGTGGGGCAGGCGAGGAACTTCGTCTCCACGACCCTGACCGGTTGGGGCTGGGCGGAACGGCACGACGACATCCGCCTCTGCGTCTCCGAACTCGCGACGAACGCGATGATCCACGGCACTGTCGCCGACCACGGGTTCCTGGTCCGTCTCAACGCCGAGGACGGCTTTGTACGCCTGGAGGTGCACGACAGCCGCCGCCGACGCCCCGAGCCCCGTCAGACCGCCGCCACCGACTTGTCCGGACGCGGTCTCGTCCTGGTGGCCGCGCTCGCCGACGGCTGGGGCGTCCACGACCGCACACCGCTCGGAAAGATCGTTTGGTCCTGCTTCAAGGTCGCATGACGTATGACCGCGTCAGGACCGGGTCTTTGGCTGGGTGCCCACGGCTCGGGCGAGCGTTCATGAACGGCATATGGCAGTCGTGTTGCGGCCCGCCCGGATCCCTTGAGCACATCCCCGGCCCCGTCCTACCGTCGAGGCACCGAGTCACAGACCCGGCCGTGTGCCCGAGTGGCCCAGGGGCTCGCCTGCAAAGCGAGTTACGCGGGTTCGAATCCCGCCACGGCCTCTGCCCACCTGAAAGGGGGGACCCGGAAAGGTGTCTCCCTTTTACTCCTCCGTCTCAGACGCCGTCTGTGGCGGGGCGTAGGACGGCGTCATTGCCCTGCAAAGAATCGCTCACAGCATCAAGCAGATCGCTGTGGGCACGTCCGAGTGTGTACCTCTGTTGCTCCTCACGAGCCCTCCACTCAGCCCTGACTTCGTTCGTCGCCGTCATGATGCCGCGGGCCCACTCCTCAATCGCAGCGTGGTACTGCTCGATCAACTGCCAGAGCTCACGTGACGCCTGATGTACCCGAGCAGGTCTGAGGAGACGAAGAGGGAAGTAGGCCCTCGAATCTCGTTCACGCTGGAGCTATAGGCGCTCCAGACGTCGTGGTCTCCGCCCCCATACGCGCCCCACGGACCGCAGCCAGTCCACCCATGGCTGCGCCACCAAGCGCCCCGACCAGTCCGACACCCGCCGTCACCAACGCCACAAGTCCTTCGTCCATGGCGGGCAGGATGTCCCGGACGAAGAACGGATGCGCACGAATTCGGGCAGGTAGGGTCGCCACCTCTCTCATCGGAGAACTGTGGGCCGGAGCCGCCCCTAAGCCCGGGGCGGGCCGACCGCGACGATGGAGCACGTGATCTCCCTCCACATGAGCGAGAAGACCGGCACGCCCCGCGCGGAGACGGTCGGCGTACGATGACCATTTCGGGGGGGGACATGGTCAGGAGAACGTACAGGTGGTGCGCGGCGACCGCGGTGGCGCTGCTGCTGGCAGGTTGCGGAGAGTCGCCGAAGAGCGAGAGCACAACCGGCAAGGCGGCGCTCACGAAGGAACAGGTCGGCCTGACGCTGCCGGACGGCGAGGCCATGACGGGCTGGAAGCAGTCCCTCCAGCCCACAGCCGTTGAGATGGACAAGCTGTACCGCTCGCAGGCATGCCCCATCAATGGCAACGCCGGCTGCGAGAACTCCCGTTTCTTCGGCACCGCGGCCTTCCAGCGCGAAAACCCGCCCGCTTCCGTCACCTTCCAAGTCGTCGCCTACGACAGCGAAAAGGCCGCCCAGGACGCGTACGACGTGCTCTGGGACGGCTACTACGGCAACCAGGCCAGCGTGACGGGCCAAAAGGCCAGGAACCTGAAGATCGGCCCGATCGGTGACGAGCACGACGCCCGGCTCGGCACCTCCGGCTTCCATGGCGAGCCCGGCGCCATCACCCAGACCCGGGTCGGCACCACGCTGCTGTGGACCATGGAGAAGGCCGCGCACAAGGGTGACATCGACGAGGACGGCATTCGAGACCTGGCCTCGATGCTCGCCGAGCGGTCGCAGCAGGCTCAGAACGGCAACGAGCCCTCCGCCGCGCTCAACGGCTGACCGCGCGGCACCTCGGGCTCCGTGCCGCCCAACTGTCGGCGCCCGCTTCGTCGGTCCCCGCCACGGTCTCCAACCGCTCCGCCCGGCGCAGTGCCCAGAGGGTGAGGGCGAGGGCGGAGACGTCCGCCACCAGGGGGTGGAGGGTGCCGTCGGGTGTTCTCCACGTCAGGACGGTGCCCGTGGTGCCGTCGACGACCACGTGGGCGCCGTCCGCGAGGCGGCCCAGTCGTACGAGGTGGTCGGCGCCGGGCGGGGCCGGGTGCTCGGGGTGGTCCTCGACGTACTCCGCCAGGGTCGGCAGCGGCAGGTCGTCCGTGTCGAGGCGGAAGGGGTGGGCGTCCTCGGGCAGGCCCGTGTCGCGCAGGAAGCGGCGGGTGGGCTCGTGGGTGAGGGTCCTCGGGAAGTCGATGTCCTCGAAGCGGGTCACGCCCTGACGGCCGAACTCGCGGTCAAGGAAGCGGGGCGGCAGGTCCCGGGTGGTCCCCGGCTCCGCGCGGTGGGTCATTGCCAGGAGCAGGCAGCTCATCAGGGTGGACGTGTTCCACAGCGACGGCCGCTCGCCGCTCGCCTGGGGCCGCCGGGAGGCGCCGCGGGTCCAGGACGGGTCCTCCACCGTCGTCGCGAGGCGGACCCGGGTCAGCAGCGAGGGAGCCGCCGTCCGGGCATCCGCCGCCGCGCCCCGCGTGATCGTCGTACCGCCGGTGACCGCGTGCATCGTCTCCCCCGAGAAAGTATGGCCATCCGCGTGCCGGCGGTTGCCGTTCGCGCTCCTTCGGAGACTACGCGCCACCACTGACAACGCGCCTGCGCACGGACCCCGTTCACCTTGTAGGACGCACCGGGGCACGCACTCGTTGCCTCACGCGCGCGGGCGGCTCGACCGGCGCTCAGTGACCGGTGGCCACCGCGGCCTGCGGGCGGATCGGGAGGCGGTTCACCGGGCGTCCGGTGGCCGCGCGCACGGCGGAGGCGACGGCCGCCGGGGAGGCCACCACCGGGACCGCGCTGACGGCCTTGGCGCCGAAGGGGGCGACCACGTCGCGTTCCTCGACGAGCTTCACGATCCGGATGTCGGGGGTGTCGAGTGCCGTCGGGAGGGAGTAGCCGGTCAGGTCGGGGTGGCGGATCAGGCCGCGGGGGGTGCGGAGGTTCTCCGTGAGCGCGATGCCGACGCCCTGGGTGACGCCCGCCTCGATGCGGGCGGTCAGCTGGGCCGGGTTCAGGACGCGGCCGACGTCCTGGGCGACGGCCAGTTCCACCACGCGTACCGAGCCGATCTCGATGTCGACGTCGACCACCGCGCGGATCGCGCAGAAGGCCATGCCGACGAACGCGTCGCCCTGACCGGCCTCGTCCAGCGGTTCGGTGGGGTGCGGGCGGCACTGGGCGGTGGCCCACAGCTCCTTGCCGTCCAGCGCCTCGGTGACCGTCGTCGACAGCACCCCGTCGTAGGAGGTGATCTTGCCGTCGGCGATCTGGAGCAGCTCCGTGGACATCCCGAACTGGTGGGCCAGCGGCTGGAGGAGCTGGGTGCGGACCATCTTGGCCGCCCGTTCCACCGCGCCGCCCGACACCCACGTGTGCCGGCCGCGGCAGCCCGGCCCCGCCGGGGGCTGGTCGGTGTCGACGGGCGCCACCTGCACCTCGTCGACGCCGAGGGTGTCCTGCACGATCTGCCGGGCCAGGGTGGTGAAGCCCTGGCCGGTCTCGACGGCCGCGCACAGCACCGTCGCCACGCCGTCCTGGACCTTCACGGTGGCCGTGGAGACCTCGTCCGCGCCCTCCGCGCCGAGCATGTGCACCATGCCGATGCCGTAGCCCACTCCCCGGCGCACCGCGCCCGGTTCGCCCGCGCCCTCCGGGCCGCCGGGCAGCAGCCACTCGTCCGCGGGCGTGTCCTTGGGCAGCGCGGGGAGCGGGAAGTCGCGGACCGCCTGGAGGAGTTCGGCGACCGGCGCCGGGCAGGTGACCGTCTGGCCGGTGGGGAGGACGTCGCCGGTGGCCAGGACGTTGCGCAGCCGCACCTCGGCCGGGTCGAGGCCGAGCTTCTTGGCGACCTTGTCCATCTGCGCCTCGTACGCGGCGCAGACCTGCATCGCGCCCTCGCCCCGCACATGGCCGGAGGGCGGGTTGTTGGTGCGCACCGCCCAGCCCTCGATGAAGGCGTTCGGCACGACGTACGGGCCGCAGGCGAAGGCCACCGCGGCGGCCAGGGCGTCGGAGGAGGTGTCGGCGTAGGCGCCCGCGTCGAGCAGGATCTGCGCCTCGACCTTCACGATCCGGCCCTCGGCGTCCGCGTGGTGGCGGTAGCGCAGGAGGGTGGGATGGCGGTGGGTGTGCCCGAGGAAGGACTCCTCGCGCGTGGCGGTCAGTTTCACCGGGCAGCCGGTCTTCAGCGCCAGCAGTCCGAGCGGCAACTGGAAGCCCTGGTCCTCGCGGTCGGCGGTGGCGCCCGGCACTCCGGTGACGACGATCTTCACCTGTTCGGGCGACAGGCCGTAGCAGGCGGCGGCGATGTCGCGGTCGCCGTGCGGGTCGGTGGAGGCCAGGTACAGCTCCACGCCGCCGTCGGGGCGCGGTACGGCCAGACCCGCCTCGGCTCCTATGGGGGCCGGATCCTGGCGGCCGATGCGGTACAGGCCCTCGACGACGATCTCGCCGGCCGCCTCCGGGTCGCCGTGGCGCAGCGGGATGTGCCGGATCAGATTGCCGTCGGGGTGCAGCGGCTCGGCCTCGAAGGCCTGCTCGGGGTCGGTGACCGGGTCGAGCAGCTCGTACTCGACGATGACGGCGGCGGCGGCCATCCGCGCGGTGTCCGGGTGGTCGGCGGCGACGGCGGCGAGCGGCTCGCCGTGGTGGCGTACGGCCTCGGAGGCGAACACCGGACGGTCGGCCTGGCCACCGCGGCCGTGCAGCGGGCTGCCGGGCACGTCCTCGTGCGTGACGACCGCCCGTACGCCGGGCATCTCGCGCGCGTGGGTGGTGTCGATGGACACGATGCGGGCGCGCGGGTGCGGTGAGCGCAGCACCGCGGCCCACAGCAGGCCCTCGGCCCACAGGTCGGCGGCGTACGGGAAGGTGCCCTCGGTCTTGGCGCGGGCGTCGGCGGGCGGCAGGGACGCGCCGAGGCCGTGCGGGATCGGGTCGGGGACGGGGGTCGCCTCCTCGGCGGTCCCCTCGGCCTCCGCAGTCGCGGCGTCGTTGCTCACGCGTGGCCTCCGTCCCGGCCGTGGGTGCCGTGGTCTCCGTGGTCGCCGTAGGGCGGCCGGTCGTGCGGTCCTGGAGCGTCCTGCGCGCCGGGTGGTGGCGGGGAGTCGAACGCCGCCGGGTTGACGCCGCCCGCGCCGGGACCGGCCTGGTGCGGGATGCGGGGCTCCTCGGGGTCCGGTCCGGCCTGAGCGTCGGCGTCGGCGTGCGCCTCGCGTTCGGCGACGACCTCCCGGACCGCCTCCAGGACGCCCCGGTAGCCGGAGCAGCGGCACAGGTTGCCGCACAGGGCCTGGCGGGCCTCCAGCTCGGTCGGGGCCGGGTTGCCCTCCAGGAGGTTGTGCACGGTCATCGCCATGCCGGGCACGCAGAAGCCGCACTGGACGGCGCCGCGCCGGGCGAGCGCCCGCTGCACGTCCGACGGCTGCCCGTCGGTGGCCAGGCCCTCGACCGTACGCACCTCGCTGCCCGCGGAGGTGACGGCCGGGACCAGGCAGGAGGCGACGAGCCGCCCGTCGACCTGTACGTTGCAGGCGCCGCACTCGCCCTGCGAGCAGCCGTCCTTGGCGCCCGCGAGGCCGAGCCGCTCGCGCAGCACGTACAGCAGCGACTCGCCGATCCAGGCGTCGGTGACGGGGCGGTCGGCGCCGTTGACACGCAGCACGTAGGAGGCGAGGGGGTGCTCGTCCTGCGGCCCGGCGGGCGCGGACGGCTCCTGGGCACCGTCGGGGACGCCGTCGGCGGCGGCCTCGGGCCCGTCCGCGTCGCTCCCGGCGTCCGCCGCGTCGCTCCCATGACCGGTCGGGTCGGTCGGGTCGGTCGAATCGATCGGGTCGGACGAGTCGGTCGGGTCCGACGCGTCGGCCAGGACGCCCTGGGGGCCGGCCGAGGACTCGGGCCGCGGTTCTCCCGCGGGTGCCTGCCCGTGTTCCGGGGCGGCCTCGGGCACGCGCTCCCGGCCGGCGGTCGCCGCCCGGTCCGTCACGGGGTCTCCAGCGGCCTCCGGACGGGATCCGGCCCGCGCCTCCTCGCCGGGGCCCGCGGAACGCCCTGCCGGGCCCTCAGGGGCCTCCTCGGGCCCACGGGGTCCGTCGGTGGCGGTCCCGCTTCCGGCGGGGGTCCCGTCGGGCGCCCGTACGCCGGGACCGGCCCCGGCGGCCTCGGCCGCGGGCTCGGTGTCGTCACCGGGCGCGCGGTGATACGAACCGTCGGCGGTACGGGGCCCGTCCGGGCGCACGGCGGGGTCGTGCCCGGACGCGGCCGGTTCGTGCCCGTGCCCCGGCCCGCTCGCGGTGGAGCCGGGTGAGTGCGCGTTCGGGACGGGGTCGGTCCCGGGCGCGGGCGAGCCGGGGCCGTGCGGGCCGACGGCGGCGTCGGGGCCATGGTCCGCGCCGGCGGCGGAACCGGGCCCGCGGCCTTGGGCGCCCGCGGTGGAGCCGTACTCGGGCCCGCCCGCGGCGGCGTCGGGGCCGTGCCCGCCGACGGCGGCGTCGGAATCGGGGTCGGGGTCGGGCCAGGCCGCCCTCGCGGCGGGCCCGGGTCCCCGAGCGGACGCGGTCGAGCCCGGCCCGTGGGAGTCGGTGGCGGAGTCGGACCCGTAGCCCGCGTCGGCACCCGGCCCGGGCCCGCTCGCGCCGGAGCCGTGTCCGTGCCCGCTCGCGGTGGGCCGCTCCTCGTCGGTCGGTCCGGCCGGTCCGGTCCGCGGCGCGTCCTCGCCCCACGGCTGCCCGGCCGGCTGCGTCGCCCAGGGCGCGGGAGCGCCGCCGGGGAGGGTGGCCGGGGCACCGGTGCCCCACTGCTCGGCCAGGGACGACGTGGTGAACTCGCCCGACTCGTCCGGCAGGTCGCCGTCGGCGACGGGGATGGACCACTGCCCGGTCACGTCCTGGCCGGACGCCTGCCGGGCCGCCGCGGCGTCCGCCTCGGCCCGGGACGCCTGCGCGGCCTGCGCGGCCTGCGCGGCCTGGGAGAAGTCCCACTGTCCGGTGGGGCCCGGCTGGTAGGCGAACCGGTCGTCGTGCCCGGGGACGCCCTGCCCGGCGTGCACGTCGTAGGGCGCGGCCCCGCCGTACGGGTCCTGCTGGGCCGGGTAACCGCCGTACCCCTGGTGGGCGGCGGGGTCCTGACCGGCGTCCGGGGCCTGCCACTGGGTGCCGTCCACGGGCGCGGACGGTGCCGACGGTGCCGCCCAGGAGCCGGTGGCGGCGGGGTCGGTGCCGGCGGTGGTGGCGGGCGCGACCGTGATCTGGGGCGGCACGTAGCCGTGTCCGGGCGCGGCGAGCGGGCTGTCGGAGGAGGCGAGGAGCGCGTCCACGCCGCCCTCGGGGAGCTTCACGAAGGCGGTGGCGCCGTCGTCGTAGTCGCCCTGGGGCAGCGGGTCCCAGCGGCTGCCGCCCGGCGGGGTGCCCTGGCCGTGCTGATCGCCGTGCGGGTCGCCGTGCTGGTCGTCGGTCACGACAGGGCCCTCCCCAGTGCTCGTCGGGCCAGCGCGGCGACGGTGCGCCGCAGGTGCAGTACGGCGGGCGGAAGTTGCGGCACGGAGCCGTCCTCGTCCGGGGCCGCGTCGGGGATGCAGGCCGCGGCGACGTACTCGCCGAAGCCGTGCAGCGCCTCGGGGACGACGGCCCGGCCGTTGTCCCAGTCGATGAGCGAGGCCACCCACTGCTCGGCCTCCAGGGGCCGCAGCGGCATCGGCGCGATGGCGCCCACCGCGCACCGCACACCGCGCCTGGCCGGGTCCAGGACCAGCGCCACCGAGGCCGTGGCGCGGCCGGGTCCGGTGCGGCCGGTCGCCTTCAGGAAGACCTGCGGCGCGTGCAGCAGCGGCACGCGCACGTAGCCGATGAGTTCTCCCGCGCGGAGCATCTCCATGCCCGCCAGCAGGTGCGAGACCGGCATCTCCCGGCGGGCCCCGTCCGGGCCCGCGATGATCAGCGTCGCCTCCAGCGCGGCCAGCACCGGCAGCGCGTCCCCGGTGGGGGCGGCCGAGGCGATGTTGCCGCCGAGGGTGCCGGCGTTGCGGATCTGCGGCGGTCCGGCGGCGCGCGCGGCGGCGGCGAGCGCCGGGATGAGCGCGGCGAAGTCGGGGCGGCCCATGCGGGCATGGGTGAGGCCCGCGCCGAGCAGCGCGTGCCCGTCCTGGTACTGCCAGCCGCGGATCTCGCTGATCCGGCCGAGACCCACCAGCGCGGCGGGCCTGAGCTGCCCGGAGTTGACGGCCGCCATCAGGTCGGTGCCGCCCGCGACCGGAACGGCCGCGGGCATCGCGGTGAGCGCCGCCACGGCCTCGTCCAGTGTCGTGGGCAGCGTGACGGCCTGCGCCGCCTGCGGTGCGTGCGTGGTCAAACCGACTGCCCCTTCCCGCTGTCCCACCTGGTCCCGCCCATGTCGCCGTACGGTACGACCTGACAGGGCGGACGTGGCAACTCTGGCACATCTTCGCAGGGCCCGGACGCAGGGGTCCGCTAGGAGGCATTCGCCCGCCTCGTCGGCTAGATGGCCCGTTTTCGCACGGGATCTCCGATGATCGGAGTTACGCGCGATGGGCGCGAGTTGCCACTCTTCGGTGATGTTTAGGGGCGTTTCTCTTACTTGTTCGGCGGCGGCCCGTCCATCGGGCGGCCGAGCACACCGGGCCGCCGCTGCCAGGGCCGCGGGCCGGCCGGCGGGCGGTAGGCGACGCCCAGGGCGTCGAGCCGCCGGTAGTGGGTGGCCATCCGCCGCTCGAAGGCGGCGTAGTCCCGGTCGGCCGGGGCGGGCAGGGCGCTCCAGGCGACCTCGGCGAAGGCGGCGAGCCGCGGGAAGAGCTGGTAGTCCACCCGCTCCTGGTTCTCCGTCACCTCGGTCCACAGGTTCGCCTGGGTGCCGATCACGTGTCCGGACTCCTCGGGGGTCAGTTCCGCCGGAACCGGCTCGAACCGGTAGACGTCCTCCAGGGTGCGCACGAAGGCGATCGGCACGGGTTCGTCCTCGCCGCCGTCCTCCCGGAAGTTCAGGTACACCTGCTGCTCGGGGCACATCACGACGTCGTGCCCCGCGCGCGCGGCGGCGATCCCGCCCGCGTAACCGCGCCAGGAGGAGACGGCCGCGCCCTTGGCGAGTCCGCCCTCCAGGATCTCGTCCCAGCCGATGAGCCGGCGTCCGCGTCCGGCGAGCCAGGTGTCGAAGTGCTGGATAAACCAGGACTGGAGTTCGTCCTCGTCGGCGAGGCCGAGTTCCGCCATCCGCGCCTGCGCGGTGGCCGAGGCCCGCCACTGGTCCTTGGGGCATTCGTCTCCGCCGATGTGGACGAACTCGGAGGGGAAAAGCTCCAGGAGTTCCTCGAACACGCCCTCGTAGAAGCGCAGGGTGTTCTCGGTGGGGGCGAGGACGTTCGGGGATACGCCCCAGGTGTCCCAGACGGAGAGCGCGGTGGTGTCGATCACATCGGTGTTGCCGAGTTCCGGATACGCCGCGATGGCCGCCTGCGAGTGTCCGGGCACGTCGATTTCGGGGACGACGGTGATGTGCCGCGCGGCCGCGTAGGCGACGATCTCCCGGATGTCCTCCTGCGTGTAGTAGCCGCCGTGGGGTTTGTCCTCCCACAGCGGCGAGGCCCGGTGACCGAATTTCGTGCGCGAGCGCCAGGAGCCGGTCTCGGTGAGCTTCGGGTGGCGTTTGATCTCGATGCGCCAGCCCTGGTCGTCCGTCAGGTGGAAGTGCAGGACGTTGAGTTTGTGGGCGGCCATCAGGTCCAGCTGGCGCAGGACGCCGTCCTTCGGCATGAAGTGCCGCGAGACGTCCAGCATCAGGCCGCGCCAGCCGAAGCGGGGCGCGTCCTCGATACGGCCCAGGGGCAGCCGCCACCGGCGGCCGGGCAGCGGGGCGCGCCGGAAGGCGTCCGGGCCGAGCAGCTGGCGCAGGGTCTGGGCGCCCCAGAAGAGTCCGGCGGGACCGCCGCCGGTGAGCCGCACCCCGTCGGGGGCGATGTCGAGGCGGTAGCCCTCGTCGGCGAGTTCCCCGTCGAGGGACAGCCGGACGACGCCGCCGCCCCCCGCGCCGGGTGCCAGCGGCAGGCCGGTGGCCGCGCCCAGGGTGGCGCGCAGCCAGCGCTCGGTGTGCCCGGCGCCCTCGTCGGCCACCAGCCGGGTGTCGGGGCCGAGGTCGAAGTAGGCGTCCTGGGCCACCGCGTGCCGCGGCCGGGGAATCACGTCGGCCGCGTCCGTCACGTGCGTCACGTCCGTCACGTCCATCAGGTCCGTCACGTTGTCAGTCCTTTACCGCTCCGCCGAGGCCGGAGACGAGTCGTCGTTGTACCAGTACGAAGAAGACCAGCACCGGAATCGTCATCACCGTGGACGCGGCCATGACGCCGCCCCAGTCGGGATCGTCCGGCTTGTAGAAGACCAGCAGCGCCATCGGCAGCGTCGACTGGGAGGTGTCACTGATGATGAACGACTTGGCGAACAGGAAGTCGTTCCAGGTCGAGATGAAGGAGAAGACGCTGGTGGCCACGAGCCCCGGGAAGACCAGCGGGAAAAGGATCTGCCAGAGAAAGCGGCTCCGGCTCGCCCCGTCGATGTAGGCGGCCTCCTCCAGGGCCTCCGGCACCGCTTTCACGAAGCCCCGCAGCATCCAGATCGCGAAGGGCAGCGAGAAGGCGATGTGGGGCAGGATCAGCGAGCCCAGCGTGTTCAGCTGGCCGAAGTCCCGCATGAGGAAGAACAGCGGGATCGTGAGCGCCTCCACGGGCACCATCTGGGCCACCAGGAACATGATCAGCAGGGTGGTCCGGAAACGGAACCGGAAACGCGTCACCGCGGTCGCCGCGAGGAACGCGATCAACGCCGAGGCGATCACCACGGAACCCGCCACGATCAGGCTGTTGAGAAAGTAGCGGCCGAATTCCTGCTGTTCGAACACCCGCCGGAAGGAGTCCAGCGAGGGGGCCAGCGTCCAGGGCCTGGGCTCGCTCGACTCGATCTCCCCGGCCGGCTTGAAGGCGCTCAGCACCATCCAGTACAGCGGGAAGGCGACGACCACCGCGATCAGCAGCGCGGACACCTCGGCCGCGAGCCGCCACGGACGGCGCACCCGCGCACGCAGAAGATTCACAGCTCCTCCCCCTGGCGGCGCAGCAGCCGCAGGTAGACCAGCGTCACCGCGAGCAGGATCAGCAGCATGACCACGCCGATCGCGGAGCCGAGGCTGTACTGCGAGGACGCGAAGGCCTTCTGGTAGGCGTAGACGTTGAGGACCATGTTCTGGCCGGCGATGCCGCCGCCGCCCGTCATGACGTAGATCTGGGTGAAGACCTTGAAGTCCCAGATGACCGACTGGATGGTGACGACCACCAGGATCGGCCGGAGCATCGGCGCGAGCACCGAGCGCCAGATCCGCCACTGCGAGGCCCCGTCCAGCGCGGCGGCCTCCAGCACCTCGGACGGTACGGACCGGATCCCGGCGTAGACGGTCACCATGACGAACGGGAAGGAGCACCAGACCACTTCGAGCAGCACGAGCAGGAAGGCGCTGTAGCGCCCGTACGTCCAGGAGTGGTCGCCGAGGCCCAGCATCCGGTTGACGGGCCCGAAGTCCGGGTCGAACAGCAGCAGCCAGACCGTCGACCCGGTCACCGCCGGGGTCGCCCACGCGCCCAGCCCCGCCAGCATCAACGCCAGCCGCGGCACGGCCCGCACCCGCGTCAGCAGCACGGCGAGCGCGCACCCGACGGCCAGCGTGGACACCACACAGGCGGCCGCGAACACGATGGTGGCGAGCAGCACCCGCCAGAACTCCCCGTCCCCGAACAGCTCGGCATAGTTCCCGAACCCCTGAAAGGTCGCCGGCTCCCCACCACTGACCTGAGCCTGCGTGTACTCCAGAAACGAGATCAGCCCAAGCTGATAAACGGGGTAAACCAGCAGCCCACCAAGGACCACAAGAGCAGGCGCGAGATATATCCAAGGGGTAGCAGAGGAGCGCCCAAAGGGGCGCGGGGAACGGCGCGACAAGCCACGACGCACCGTCACCCGCCCACGCACCGCCCCCTTCGAGCTACTAGGCGACACAGTCATCCGGCGGAGCCAAACGCATCGTCCATCTTCGCCGCCGCGTCCCCCGCCGCAGCGCCCACGTCCTTCTTGCCGCTGACCACCTCCTGGAACATCGTCGGCAGCACCAGCGAGGAATCGATCGTCGCCCACGCGGGAGACGCCGGGACGAACTTCGTGCCCGCGGCGAGCGTGTCGACGAACGGCTTCACGAACGGCTCCCTGGCCGCCACCTGCTGCCGTACGTCCGTGAAGGTCGGCAGGAAGCCCATCGCGTCGAACAGTTCGCCCTGCGCCTTCTTGGACGCGAGCCGCTTCATCAGGTCGACGGCGAGGGTGCGGTGCGAGGTGCTCTTCAGGACGCCGATGTTGTTGCCGCCCGCGAAGGCGGGGGCGATGGAGCCGGGTTCGACGCCGGGCAGCGGCACCACCGCGTACTTGCCCTTCACGGCACCGGCCTCCATGGCCTGGTGGCTGAAGTCGCCGCCGATGGCCATGGCCGCCTTTCCGGAGGCGAAGGCGGTGACGGTGTCGTTGCCGGTCATGCCGGCGCACTTGGCGGCGGGGCAGTTGGCGTCCCCGAACAGGGACGTGTACGCCTTGATGCCCTTCTTGGCGGCGGCGCTGTCGATGGCGGAGGCGTAGGAGCCGCCCTTGCCGGTGGCGATGTCACCGCCGTTGGCCCAGATGAACGGCATCGCGCCGTAGGTGTAGGCGCCGCCGACCGCGATGCCGTAGAGGTCGGGCTTCGCGGCCCGGACCTGCTTGGCGGTGGACGCCAGTTCGGCCAGCGTCCTGGGGGCCTTGAGGCCCAGTTCGTCGAAGACGTCGGTGCGGTAGTAGAGGGCGCGGACGCCGACGAAGTAGGGGGCGCCGTAGACCTTTCCGTCCACGGTGACCGACTGGCGGGCGGTGGGGTCGGCGTCCTTGGCCTCGTCCCAGGCCGCGAACTCCTTGGATATGTCGGCGAGTCCGCCGTCCTTCACATAGCCGGCGGTGTCGGTGTTGCCGAACTCGATGACGTCGGGGGCGCTCTTCGGGTCGTTGAAGGCGGCCTTGATGCGCTGGGCGCGGGTCTCGACCGGGATGTACTCCACGGTGACCTTCGTGTCCGCGTGCGCCTTCTCGAAGTCGGCGAGGGCCGCGTCGACGACCTTCTCCTTCGGCTTGTTGTTGACCTCCTGGAACAGCCAGACGCGCAGGGTGCCGCTCTTCTCGTCCTTGCCGGAGGAGGAGTTGTCGGACGCCTGGGGTGCGCAGGCCGTCGCGGCGACGACGGCCGCGGCCAGCAGTACGGCAAGGCGGGGGGCGAGCTTCATGGAGTCTTTCCTCCGGACGTGCGTTGCAACATATGCAATGACGGTTTCGCTCTGCACAACACCCAGGAGCGTAGGGAGACATGAACCTGTCCACAAGAGGTCTGAACCAATTCGTAAACCTCTTTGTTAATCAGCCCCCACGCACGAAGGCCCCCGGAGTGTGCGCGGGCACACTCCGGGGGCCTTCGGGAAGATCTGAGGGGTCTGTACGGGCAGCGGCGCCGCTTCCCGGCGCCCGGCGCCTACTTCTTGTCGCCGCCCTTGCCCTCGTCCCCGCCGCCGCTCATGGACTCGTAGATCTCCTTGCACATGGGGCAGACGGGGTACTTCTTCGGGTCGCGGCCCGGCACCCAGACCTTGCCGCACAGCGCCACGACGGGGGTGCCGTCGAGGGCGCTCGCCATGATCTTGTCCTTCTGGACGTAATGCGCGAAGCGCTCGTGATCGCCGTCGCCGTGGGACGTCTGCGGCGCCGGCTCGACGAGGGTTCCCGTACCTGTCCCGCGCTCGGGCTCGAGAGTGCTCATAACGGCCAAGGGTACTGAAGCTCACACGCTTCAGTTGAGCGAAGGGTCGTCCGGATACGTCGCCACCATCGCCAGGTCGCCCCGCTGGCGGCGCAGCACCTCGCGCCAGAGTCTCTCGGGGAACGGCGAGGAGACGTCACCCGGCTCGGACTCGACCACGTACCAGGCGCCCTCGGTCAGCTCGTCCTCCAGCTGGCCGGGCCCCCAGCCCGCGTACCCGGCGAAGATCCGCAGGGCGCCCACGGCGGACGCCAGCAGCTCCGGCGGCGCCTCCAGGTCCACCAGGCCGATCGCGCCGTGCACCCGGCGCCAGCCCAGCGGCGCCCGCTCGCCCGACGCCCCGCCGGGGACGACGGCGACGCCGAGGGCCGAGTCCAGGGACACCGGGCCGCCCTGGAAGACGACGCCCGGCTCACCGGCCAGGTCCGCCCAGCCCTCCAGGATGTCGCCCACGTCGACGGGCGTGGGGCGGTTGAGGACGACACCGAGGGAGCCCTCCTCGTCGTGGTCGAGGAGGAGCACCACCGCACGCTCGAAGTTCGGGTCCGCCAGGGCGGGCGTTGCCACGAGCAGTCGCCCCGTGAGCGAGGACACCTCGGTCATGCCAGACATGATCCCGCATGTTCCCCTCCGGTGGGGAGGCAATCGGGGGCACGGGAGTGAACACGCACCCGCGCACGCCCCTCGATCGTGACCCCCCGTACGCGCCGGTGAACACCGCGTGTTGTGACAAATCCATGACGTTGCCGGACCGTGCGGAGGCGCATGGATGGGGGGTACAAGACGATTACCCTTTCCCTTCTGGCCCCTGCCCAACCCCACGGAACGCGAGATTCATGACCGTCAACGGCGCTGATGACGTACTGCTTGTCCACGGCGGAACCCCGCTGGAGGGCGAGATCCGGGTCCGCGGTGCGAAGAACCTCGTGCCGAAGGCAATGGTGGCCGCCCTGCTGGGCAGTGCGCCGAGCCGGCTGCGCAACGTGCCGGACATCCGCGACGTGCGGGTCGTACGCGGACTGCTGCAACTGCACGGGGTGACCGTCCGTCCGGGCGAGGAGCCCGGCGAGCTGGTGATGGACCCGACCCACGTGGAGAGCGCGAACGTCGCCGACATCGATGCCCACGCGGGCTCGTCGCGCATCCCGATCCTGTTCTGCGGCCCGCTGCTGCACCGCCTCGGGCACGCCTTCATCCCGGGTCTGGGCGGCTGCGACATCGGCGGCCGGCCCATCGACTTCCACTTCGACGTGCTGCGGCAGTTCGGCGCGACGATCGAGAAGCGGGCGGACGGCCAGTACCTGGAGGCTCCGCAGCGGCTGCGCGGTACGAAGATCAACCTGCCGTATCCGTCCGTCGGCGCGACCGAGCAGGTGCTGCTGACGGCCGTGCTGGCCGAGGGCGTCACGGAGCTGTCCAACGCGGCGGTCGAACCGGAGATCGAGGACCTGATCTGCGTCCTGCAGAAAATGGGCGCGATCATCGCGATGGACACCGACCGCACGATCCGCGTCACGGGCGTGGACGAGCTGGGCGGTTACACCCACCGTGCCCTCTCGGACCGCCTGGAGGCCGCCTCCTGGGCCTCCGCGGCCCTGGCCACCGAGGGCAACGTCTACGTCCGCGGGGCCCAGCAGCGCTCGATGATGACGTTCCTGAACACCTTCCGGAAGGTGGGCGGCGCCTTCGAGATCGACGACGAGGGCATCCGCTTCTGGCACCCGGGCGGGCGGCTGAAGTCCATCGCCCTGGAGACGGACGTGCACCCCGGCTTCCAGACCGACTGGCAGCAGCCGCTGGTGGTGGCCCTGACGCAGGCCACCGGGCTGTCCATCGTCCACGAGACGGTGTACGAGTCCCGGCTGGGCTTCACCTCGGCGCTCAACCAGATGGGCGCCCACATCCAGCTCTACCGCGAGTGCCTCGGCGGCTCGGACTGCCGCTTCGGCCAGCGCAACTTCCTGCACTCGGCCGTCGTCTCCGGACCGACCAAGCTGGAGGGCGCCGACCTGGTCATCCCCGACCTGCGCGGCGGCTTCTCGTACCTGATCGCCGCCCTCGCGGCCCAGGGCACGTCCCGGGTCCACGGCATCGACCTGATCAACCGCGGCTACGAGAACTTCCTGGACAAGCTCGTCGAGCTGGGCGCGAAGGTGGAACTCCCGGGCAAGGCCCTCGGCTAGACACCTCGCGGAAACGCCGATGGGGCGGGCACCCAACTCGGGTGACCGCCCCATCGGCGTTACGTCGAACGCCCCAAAGGGGCGCGGGGCTGTATCGACTTGCGGCTCCGCCGCGCGGACGCGACCAGCCACAACCGGCCCGCGGCCATACGACGACCCGCAGACCCGCAGCCCCGCAGTCCCCCGGCGCTGAAAGCGGAGCGCTTACTTACCCTTGGCGGCTTCCTTGAGCTTCGAGCCCGCGGAGACCTTGACGCTGTAGCCGGCCGGAATCTGGATCGGCTCGCCGGTCTGCGGGTTGCGGGCGGTGCGAGCGGCACGGTGGGTGCGCTCGAAGGTCAGGAAGCCGGGGATGGTGACCTTCTCGTCGCCCTTGGAGACGATGTCGCCGACAACCTCGGCGAAGGCGGCCAGCACGGCGTCGGCGTCCTTGCGGGTCACCTCGGCGCGGTCGGCCAGGGCGGCCACCAGCTCACTGCGGTTCATGTTGTTACTCCCGTGTTCTTCTTGCCGTTGAGGCGTGCCACGCGGCGGAGCCGCATGTTGGGCACAGCGATGCCGATGCTGCCAGGGCCCTCTGACATTCCCCGGACCCGGGTCGGTCGTCAGACCCTCGCGCCCAGGGAGGCATCCTGCCTCCACCTGCGGCGGTAAAGCCAATCCGGCACCCCCAGGAGTCGTGAGAACACCCTTGGGAGTCACACGCCGAGAGGGCCTGAGCCTTGCGCAACCCTAGAGGGCGATCCGAGGCCCGACATCCCGCGACGCGCCGGAGGGGCGGCCTGCCGTGGTGATCCTCACCACCACGCCACAGGCCGCCTTCCCCGACCGGGGGAAACTACGCCACCACTCCGGCGGCCTTCGCCGCGTCCCGCACGGCGCCCGCGACGGCACCGGCGACCTTGTCGTTGAAGACGCTGGGGATGATGTAGTTCGGGTTGATCTCGTCCTCGGTCACCACGTCCGCGAGGGCGTGTGCGGCCGCGAGCATCATCTCGGTGTTGACGGTGCGGGACTGGGCGTCCAGCAGGCCGCGGAAGACACCCGGGAAGACCAGCACGTTGTTGATCTGGTTCGGGAAGTCCGAGCGGCCGGTGGCGACGACCGCGGCCGTCTCCCGGGCGATCGCCGGGTCCACCTCGGGGTCGGGGTTCGCGAGCGCGAACACGATCGCGCCGTCGGCCATGGCGGCCACGTCCTGGCCGTCCAGGACGTTGGGGGCGGAGACGCCGATGAAGACGTCGGCGCCGTGCACGGCCTCCTTGAGGGTGCCGGTGAGGCCCTCGGGGTTGGTGTTGTCGGCGATCCAGCGCAGGGCCGACTCCGGGGCGGCGTCCACCAGGTCGGCGCGGCCCGTGTGCACGACGCCGTGGATGTCGGCGACGACGGCGTTCTTGACCCCGGCGGCGAGCAGCAGCTTGAGGATGGCCGTACCGGCCGCGCCGGCGCCGGACATGACGACCCGTACGTTCTCGATGGGCTTGCCCACCACGCGCAGGGCGTTGGTCAGGGCGGCCAGGACGACGATGGCGGTGCCGTGCTGGTCGTCGTGGAAGACGGGGATGTCGAGGGCCTCGCGCAGCCGGGCCTCGATCTCGAAGCAGCGGGGCGCGGAGATGTCCTCCAGATTGATGCCGGCGAAGCCCGGGGCGATGGCCTTGACGATCTCGACGATCGCGTCGGTGTCCTGGGTGTCCAGGCAGATCGGCCAGGCGTCGATGCCGGCGAACCGCTTGAACAGGGCCGCCTTGCCCTCCATCACCGGCAGCGCGGCCTTCGGGCCGATGTTGCCCAGGCCCAGGACGGCGGAGCCGTCCGTCACGACCGCAACCGAGTTGCGCTTGATGGTGAGGCGGCGGGCGTCCTCGGGGTTCTCGGCGATCGCCATGCAGACCCGCGCCACGCCGGGCGTGTAGACCATGGACAGGTCGTCGCGGTTGCGGATGGGGTGCTTGGACTGCATCTCGATCTTGCCGCCGAGGTGCATGAGGAAGGTACGGTCGGAGACCTTGCCCAGGCTGACGCCCTCGATGCCGCGCAGCTGCTCGACGATCTCGTCGGCGTGGGCGGTCGAGCCGGCCGCGATGGTGACGTCGATGCGGAGCTTGTCGTGGCCCGAGGCCGTGACGTCGAGGCCGGTGACCGAGCCGCCCGCGGACTCCACCGCCGTGGTGAGCTGCGAGACGGCGGTTCCGCCGGCGGGCACCTCCAGTCGGACCGTCATCGAGTAGGAGACGCTGGGCGCCGTTGCCATGGCCGACTTCCTCTGCTTTCACCGTGTAACTGGGTTGTGCCGTCCGATCGTCGCACCTACCACTGGGTACGCGGTAGCCGCCCCGGATTGCGAACTTTTTGTTCGCTCCGATTTCGGAAAACGACTTCCACCATACGAGAAGTAGCCCGTCGGGGGAAGGGGGCACCGGACGCGGCGGGCGGGACGCGCCCGGACCGCGGAAGGAACGCGGAAGGAACGCGGAAGGAACCCGCGGGACGGGAATTGTCTTGCGGGGATCGTTTGTTACCTTGGACGTGGCACCGGCTCGATCCAAGCCCCCGGGCCCAACCTTCGTCGCTACGAGCGACCACTTGCCGCGAGGCGAGCATGGCGGGTCGGTGCCACTTGAACGCAGCGGAGGCCCGCGCCGGGACGGCGCGGGCCTCTCGCGTGACCGGGGGCGCTCAGTCGCGCAGCAGGTCCGGCACCCCCGAGGCGTCCGGCTCGTCCCGTTCGCCGGAGACGACCGTCAGCTGCTGGGTGGCCCGGGTCAGGGCGACGTACAGCACGCGCAGTCCGGCGGGCGACTCGTCGGCGATCTCGGCCGGGGAGACCACGACCGTGGCGTCGTACTCCAGGCCCTTGGCCTCCAGGCTGCCCAGCGCCACCACGCGGTCGCCGAGCCCGTCCAGCCAGCGCCGGGCCTCCTCGCGCCGGTTCATGGCGACCACGACGCCGACGGTGCCGTCGACGAGGCCGAGCAGCCGGGCCGCCTCCGCGCGGACCGTCCGGGCGAGGGATTCCTCCACCACCGCGAAGCGCGGTTCGACGCCGGTCGAACGTACGGCCGACGGGGACGGCGAGCCGGGCATGGCAAGCGCCAGGACCTTCGCCGCCAGCTCGGCGATCTCGGCCGGGTTGCGGTAGTTCACGGTCAGCTCGAAGCGGCGGCGCGGGCGGGTGCCCAGAGCCTCGTCACGGGCGGCGGCCGCCTCGTCGGGGTCGGACCAGGAGGACTGGGCCGGGTCGCCGACGACCGTCCAGGTGGCGTGCCGGCCGCGGCGGCCGACCATCCGCCACTGCATGGGGGTGAGGTCCTGTGCCTCGTCGACGATGACGTGCGCGTACTCGGTGCGCTCCTGCGCGAGGCGCTCGGCGCGCTCCCACTGGGTCTCCTCGCGCTGCGGCATCAGCTCCTCCAGGCCGGTGAGCTGGTCCAGCGGGTCCTGCTCGCGCCGCTTGCGGGGGCGGGCCGGGGTGCCGACGATCGCCTGGAGTTCGTCGAGCAGGGCGATGTCGTGCACGGAGTGGCCCTCGCGCCGCAGCGAACGGGCCACCTTGCGGACCTCGCCCGGGTTCAGCACGCGCCGGGCCCAGCGGCCCAGGCGGCGCTCGTCCGCCATGGCGGCCAGCACGGCGCCCGGGGTCAGCTCGGGCCACCAGGCGTCCAGGAAGCCGGTGAAGGAGTCCTCGGAGCTGACGTCCTCGTCGAAGGAGGAGCGCAGCTCGGCGGCCAGCTCGGGGTCGCTGTGCCGGGCCCCGGCGCCCGACTTCTCCCACAGGGCGTCCAGGAGCAGCCGGCGGGCGCGCGGACGCAGCAGGTTGACGGGCGCGGTGCCGCCGAGGACGGTGCGGCGGATGCCGGCCAGCTCCTCGGCCTCCAGCTCGAGGCGGCGGCCGAAGGCGACGACCCTGAGCAGCACCGGCGAGTCGGCCGGCTCCAGCGCGCCGCGCGCGGCCCTGCGCAGTACCCGGAGCATGCGGGCGGAGCCCTTGGCCCGGGCGGTGGCCGGGGAGTCGTACAGCGTGGCCTCCGCTCCCGCGGCGTCGTCGGCCAGCGCACCGATCGCGCGGATGGCGACCTGCCCCTCCTCGCCCAGGGAGGGCAGCACGCCCTCGGTGTACGCCACGAGCAGCGGCGTCGGCGAGACGATCAGGATGCCGCCCGCGTACCGGCGCCGGTCCTGGTAGAGCAGGTACGCCGCCCGGTGCAGCGCGACGGCGGTCTTGCCGGTGCCGGGGCCGCCCTCGACGTAGGTCACGGAGGCGGCGGGGGCGCGGATCACCCGGTCCTGCTCGGCCTGGATGGAGGCCACGATGTCCCGCATGGAGTGGGTACGGGCCTGGCCGAGGGCGGCCATCAGGGCGCCGTCGCCGACGACGGCCAGCTCCTCGCCGTCCAGCCGGGCCGTGATCTCGGGCCGCATCAGGTCGTCCTCGACGCCGAGGACGCGCCGCCCCTTGGAACGGATCACCCGGCGGCGCACGACCCGGCCCGGGTCGACCGGCGTGGACCGGTAGAAGGGGGCGGCGGCCGGCGCCCGCCAGTCGATGACCAGCGGCGCGTAGTCCTCGTCCAGGACGCCGATGCGGCCGATGTGCAGGGTCTCGGCGATGTCGGCCGTGTTGTCGGGCCCGAGGGCGCCCTCGGCGGGCTCGACGGCCGTGTACGCGCCGTCCGGGCCCTTCTTGCCGTCCTTGCCGAGGAGCAGGTCGATGCGGCCGAACAGGAAGTCCTCGAACTCGTTGTTCAGGCGGTTGAGGTGGATGCCGGCCCGGAAGACCTGCGCGTCGCGCTCGGCGAGGGCGCCGGGCGTGCCGACGTGGCCGCGCTGGGCGGCGTCGTGCATGAGGAACTCCGCCTCGTGGATCTTCTCCTCGAGGCGGCGGTACACGCGGTCGAGGTGCGCCTGTTCCACGTCGATCTCTCGGTCCCGTACGGAGTCCGCCCGTGCGGCGTCCCTGCGTGCCGGGTCGTGCTCCGAGTCGACCGCTGAATCCTGTTGAGCCTGTGCGGCCACCGGGCCCCCTTCTGACGTGCTGGGCAGCCGTCAAAAATACGCGAAGGGGGCCCGGGAAGCTACGGCGCGCCCGCGGCCCGCGCTACGCGTCGACCTCCACGAGCCGCTTCCCGTCGAAGGTCATGACCTCGAAGTGGGAGATCTGGTTGGGTTCGAAGGCGGCGCCGCCGTGCACGTAGAGCGGCTTCCTGGCCTTCTCGGTGGTGGCGCCCGGGATGCCGTAGCCCCAGTCGGGGACCGTCCAGGAGGTGAGCGTCTCCCGCTCGCCGTTCTTGCCGACGGCGACCAGGGAGCACTTCTGGGGGCCCTTGAGGTTCTTCAGCTCCAGGACCGTCTCGGTGCCCCAGGCCTTCTTCTCCAGGGCCACGGTCGCGCTGACCCGCGTGCCCGGGTCGGTGGCGGTGACCCGGTCCGGCATGGCGGCGAAGGCGGACTCGGCGGGGCTCGCGGCCTGCTGCGTCGCCTCGGTCCTGCGGCCGCCGCCGTCGTCACCGCCGCCGCCCCCGCCGCCCGTGGTCGCCACGGCGGCGAACGGGCCGCCGATGATCAGCGCGGCCGCGGTGCCCACCAGGTAGAAATTGCGGCGGCGTTTGCTCGCGCGGCGTTCGGCGACCTCGTCGACGAGCTTCTCCGAGAGCCGCGCGCTGGGCTTCACGGTGAGCGACTCGGCGACGGCGGGCGTCCCGGTGCCCGGCAGGTCCGCGAGGGCCGCCATCATCGGCTCCATGCCGGCCAGCTCGTCGAGCTGCTGGGCGCACCACTCGCAGGTGGCGAGGTGGGCCTCGAAGGCCGTCGCCTCGGCGTCGTCGAGGATCCCGAGGGCATAGGCGCCGACGGTCTCGTGCTCGTTCGGCGCCGGTGTTCCCTGCATGGGGACAGAGTTACCCGTGTCCCCCGGGCCGAATCCCTGTACTCCCCCGTAGCCGCTCATCACGCCGTCACCCCCCGCTCCTCCAGAGCCAGCTTCATCGAACGCAGGGCGTAGAACACCCGGGAGCGAACGGTGCCGCTGGGTATGCCCAGTGTCTGCGCCGCCTCATTGACGGTACGCCCCTTGAAGTACGTCTCGACGAGGACCTCCCGGTGGGCCGGGGTCAGGTCGTCGAGCGCGTCCGACAGCGTCATCAGCCACAGCGCCTTGTCGATCTCGTCCTCCGCGGGGATGACCTCCAGCGGCGACGGATCGACCTCCTGCGGCCGGGCCTGCCGGCTGCGGTGGCCGTCGATGACGATGCGACGCGCGACCGTCACCAGCCAGGGGCGTACCGATCCGGTCGCACGGTTGAGCTGACCGGCGTTCTTCCAGGCACGGATGAGCGTCTCCTGGACGACGTCCTCGGCGCGCTGGCGGTCCCCCGCGACCAGCCGCAGCACGTAGGCCAGCAAGGGGCCGGCGTGCTCGCGGTACAGCGCGCGCATCAGCTCCTCGTCGGGTTCCGAGGACGTCTGCGACATGCGATGTCGGGCCCTCGCACCACGTTCATTGGCCACGACGGAATCCTTGCGCACGCCCACCTCCGATGTCCGGGGGTTCCCCCAGTCGGTCGCTCGCCCATTCGGTACGGACGCGAAGTGCGGCGTGTTCAAAACGAGATGAGGGATTTCTCCAAGGCGCGGTACGAACGGGACGCGGGCGGACCTACCGGGACAGCGCGACGCGGCGGCGGTGCCGGGCGACGCGCTCGCGGTTGCCGCAGACCTCGCTGGAGCACCAGCGTCGGCGGCGGCCGCGGGAGGTGTCCACGTACACGATGGGGCAGTTGTCGCCGGCGCACTGCCTGAGGCTCGCCCGCGCGACGGGGTCGGTGAGCAGTTCCACGGCGTCCCGGGCCAGCGCCCCGAGCAGCGCGGCGCACCGCGGTGGCACGGTCAGCTCCCGCACCAGCGTGCCGTCCGCGCCGGGGACCGCACGGGGTGCGGGGGGTGCGGCGAGGGCGAGTTCGTTGACGCGGGCGAGGGCGAGTTCGTAGGGGCGGTTGCGGGGCACCGGCCGGCCGCGCACCAAGCGGGCGGTCTCGCCGCGCAGTTCGCGGAAGCCGGTCAGCCAGGTGGGGTCGGCGTGGGCCAGCGGGGTGCCGGGCGGGACGAGTCCGGAGCCGGTGATCCAGGCGCGCAGGGCGTCGACGGAGTCGAGGCGTTCCGCGGGGTGGGTGGTGGTGATGAGGTCCAGACTGATCCGCCCGGTGTCGAACCGCAGCTCGTACGGGTCGGTGGCCGTACCCAGTGCCATGTTCCTGTCACCGCCTAGGGCTTGCCCGCTCAGGCACGGGCCCGGAAAGGGGAGCAGGGAGACCGCGCGCGGACCGCTTGCGGAGCGCTCCCCTCTACAGTGCCTGCCCGCACCCGCGCCCGGAACCCCTCGTACCGCCCCCTCGTGGACGCTCGCGTATGCGCCCGCGCGCCCGGGCCATGTCCGGCGCGGCGCGGCGCCCGTTGACTGGACGCATGACAGACATCAACGGGGAACGGCGGGCCCGTGCCGCCGGTGGAGTACTGGTCGCGGCCACGGTCGCCGCGGGGCTGATGGCCGGGGCCTTCTACGTCTTCGCCTGCGCCGTGATGCCGGCGCTGGCGCGCAGCGAGGACCGGGTGTACGTCGACGTGATGCGCGACATCAACGACGTGATCCAGAACCCGGTGTTCCTGCTGGTCTTCATGGGCGCACTCGCCCTCGCGGGCCTCGCGGGGTGGCAGTCGCGCGGGCTGCCGGGCAGCTGGTGGGTCTGGGCGGGCGCGGTGGCGTACGCCCTCGCCTTCCTGGTCACCGTGGTCGGCAACGTCCCCCTCAACGACGCCCTGGCCCGCCCCGGCGACCCGGCGGCGCTGCGCGAACGGTTCGAGGACCCGTGGGTGGCCTGGAACGTCGTACGCGCCGTGCTCTCGACGCTGGCAACGGCCTGCCTGGCCGCGGGCCTGACGACCCGGAACCGACGCCCGGCGCGATCCGCACCCCACACACCCCAACAGCCCACGGCACCCCACGGAACCCCCCACCCAACCGACCACTGAGCACCGGGCACCGACGGACACCCCACCGGCGCACACCCGCGGCCTGCCTCACCGCGGACCCGACGACACGGGACCACCTGCACGGCCTGCCGCCCCGGACACCACAGCGACTCACGGCGACCCACCGGGCACCCCACCCGACCGACCACTGAGCACCGGGCACCGACGGACACCCCACCGGCAGACACCCGCGGCCTGCCTGACCGCAGGCCCGACGGCAGGGGACCAGCGGCGCGGCCTGGCTCCCCGGACACCACCGCGACCCACGGGGCACCCCACCCGACCGGCGACTGAGCACCGGGCGTCGACGGACACCCGTGGCCTGCCGAGACCGCGGGCCCGACAACATGGGACCACACGCGCGGCCTGGCGCCGCGGGCGCCTCGCCGGTGGGCGCCGGTCCGCGTACGGCCGGCCGGCGGGCACCCGGCGCGGCGTCGTAGGGCGTGCCGTCTGCTGATCGGCCCGGGGGCCAGGGCCCGCGGTGGGGCCGTATCGTGCGTGGCCCGCACCACGCATCACAGCCCGCGCCCGCGTCCAGTCCACGCCGCCGGGACCGGCGCACGTGCCGCCGTATCGCGTCCGGCCCGGAGCGGCCGTGCCCGGCGGGGCTCAGTCGGTCGTGTACTTGGCGTCCGTGGCCGGGTCCAGGGCGAGGCGGTAGCCGCGTTTGACCACCGTCTGGATCAGCTTCGGGGTGCCGAGGGACGTGCGCAGGCGGGCCATGGCCGTCTCGACGGCGTGTTCGTCGCGGCCGGTGCCCGGCAGGGCGCGCAGCAGCTCCGCGCGGGGCACGACCCAGCCGGGCCGCCGGGCCAGGGCGCGCAGCAGGGACATGCCGGCGGGCGGCACGGTCCGCAGCTCCCCGTCGACGAGCACCGCGTGGCCGCGGATCTCCAGCCGGTGCCCGGCGACGGGCAGGGCCCGGGCGCGGGCCGGCAGCTCCTGGCACAGCAACTGGACGAGGGGCCCGAGCCGGAAGCGCTCGGGCTGGACCGTGTCCACGCCGTGCGCCTGGAGCGGCACCGCGGTGACCGGCCCGACGCAGGCGGGCAGCACGTCGTGGCCGAACGCGGCGAGCAGCTCCGGCAGCAGGCCCCGCTCCTCGGCCCGGCCCAGCAGGGACACCGCGGCGGGCGCGCTGGTGAAGGTCACCGCGTCCACGCCCCGCGAGACCGCGGCGTCCAGCAGCCGGTCCACCGGACCTAGGTCCTCCGGCGGCAGCCACCGGTACACGGGCACGCCCACCACCTCGGCCCCACCCTCACGCAGCGCCTCCACGAACCCCGGCAGCGGCTCGCCGTGCAGCTGTACGGCGATCCGGCGGCCCGCCACGCCCTGTTCCAGGAGCCGGTCCAGGACCTCGGCCATGGACTCCGAGGCGGGTGACCACCGTTCGGTCAGTCCGGCGGCCCGTACCGCGCCCTTGACCTTGGGCCCGCGCGCCAGCAGTTCCACCGTGCCCAGCCGCTCCAGCAGGGCGTCGCCGAGCCCCCAGCCGTCGGCGGCCTCGACCCAGCCCCGGAACCCGATGGCGGTGGTGGCGACGACGACGTCCGGCGCCCGGTCGACGATCCGCTTGGTCGCGGCCATCAGCTCGCCGTCGTCGGCCAGCGGCACGATCCGCAACGCCGGTGCGTGCAGGACGGTGGCCCCGCGCCGCCCGAGCAGCGCGCCCAGTTCGTCGGCCCGGCGGGCGGCGGTCACGCCCACGGTGAACCCGGCCAGCGGGCCGTGGCCGTGGCCGGGCTGCCGCGCTCCGTCGCCCACGCCACCCGCGCCACCCGTGCCACTCACGTCGCTTACGTCGCTTACGTCGTCCATCGCTCGCCGCGCTCCGATCCGTTCACACCCACGTGCACAGTCACGTGGCGACCGAGCCTGTCAACCGTGCGTGACGGGCTCGGTTCCGCTTCATGTCACCAGTGTTACGTCACACCTCGGCGTAGCTGCGCCGTGTCTTCGCCTCCGCCGGTCCCACCCCCGTCCCGCCGCGCCCTGTGGGACGGCGAAGGTATACCGACCAGGTCACCGCGATGCACACGGCGTAGCAGGCCAGGAAGGCGACGAAGGCGCCGGTGCCCGAGCCCGAGGAGAGGAAGGACTGACGGAAGGCCAGGTTGATCCCGACGCCCCCGAGGCCTCCCACCGCGCCGATCAGCCCCATCGACGCTCCCGACAGCCGCCGCCCGTGCCGCACGGCCTCCTCTCCCGTCAGCCCCTGGGCCAGCGCCTTGGAGTGGAAGATGTGCGGGATCATCTTGAACGTCGAGCCGTTGCCGAGCCCACTGAGCAGGAACAACGCCACGAACACGGTCACGAACAGCGCCAGCGACCTCTCCATGCTGGCCACGACGAGGACCGCGGTGGCCGCGGCCATGGCGACGAAGTTCCACAGGGTGATCCTCGAACCGCCGTACCGGTCGGCGAGCCTGCCGCCCAGCGGGCGGACGAGCGAACCGAGCAGCGGTCCGACGAACGTGAGACAGGCCGCCTGCAGCGGTGTCCGCCCGAACTGGGTCGTCAGCACCTGTCCGAAGGCGAAGCTGTAGCCGATGAAGGAACCGAAGGTGCCGACGTACAGCACCGACATGATCCAGGTGTGGGCGTCCCGGGCCGCGTCCTTGGCCGCTCCGGTGTCGTTCTTCACCGTGGTGAGGTTGTCCATGAAGCGCGCGGCGAGGACGGCGGCCACGAGGATCAGCGGGATGTAGATGCCGAGCAGCACCCGGGGCCCGCCGCCCGCACCGATGATCGCGAGCGCGACGAGCTGGATGACGGGCACACCGACGTTCCCGCCGCCGGCGTTGAGGCCCAGCGCCCAGCCCTTCTCCCTGAGCGGGAAGAAGGCGTTGATGTTGGTCATGGAGGAGGCGAAGTTGCCGCCGCCGATCCCGGCCAGCAGCCCGACCAGCAGGAACGTCGAGAAGGACGTGCCGGGCTCCATCACGACGAAGGCCGCGAGCGTCGGCACGAGCAGCATGCTCGCCGAGATGACCGTCCAGTTCCGTCCGCCGAAGACGGCCACGGCGAAGGTGTACGGCACCCGTACGACGGCCCCGACGAGGGTCACCACGGACGTCAGCAGGAACTTGTCGGCCGCGGACAGCCCGTACTCCGGGCCCATGAAGAGCACCAGCACGGACCACAGGGTCCAGACGGAGAACCCGATGTGCTCGGAGAGCACGGAGAAGGACAGGTTCCGCCGGGCCGTTCGCCGCCCCGTCTCCTGCCAGAAGGTCTCGTTCTCGGGATCCCAGTACTCGATCCAGCGTCCGCCACGGGCTTTCATCGCGCCTCCACGGTGCTCCACAGCTCGGTGGCACCGACGCTAGGCAGGACGCGTTTCGGGCTGGTGGGGCTGTGGATGACCGGGAGGGAACGTCGCTCTCACCCGGCACGGGCGCGGGGTGAGAGATCGCGGTCAGCCCTGCGGGGGCCGGGGCTGCCAGTGCGGGTTCTGCTGCGGGTGGCCCTGCGGCGGGTACGGCTGCTGCGGTTGCGGCGGCGCGTACGGCTGCGGCTGCGGCTGCGACTGCGACTGGGCGTACGGCTGCTGCTGCGGCGGCTGGGCGTACGGCTGCGGGGGCTGCTGGGGCGGATACGGCTGCTGGGCCTGCGGGGGCGCGTAGGGCTGGGCCTGCGGAACCGGCTGCGGGGCGTACGGCTGCTGGACCTGCTGCGGCCCGCCGTACGGCTGCTGCTGCGGGGGCTGGGCGGCGTACTGGCCGGGGGCCGGCTGTCCGTGGCCGCCGGGCATGGCACCGAACGGGTTCCCGTGCCCCGGCAGCTGCCCGCCGGGCGGCAGGTACCGCACCCGTCCCGTCTCGTCGGCCATCGGCACGAAGCCGGCGGCCTGCAGCCGGGCGGCGAACTTGGCGTTGCGCTTGCGGGTGACGAGGAAGCCGATGCCCAGGGCCGCCATGAGGACCAGCCAGATGATCCCGGAGATGAGGAAGTCGTCGGACGAGCCGCCCTCGCGGAAGGCGATGACCACACACGCGACGGTGCCGCCGAGCGCGCCGTAGCCCATGTTCTTCTGGGCGTTCTTGCCGGTGAGGTCGAAGTTGATGCGCGCCTTGAGGAGTTCGAAGGCGTCCGGCACGAGCGGTGGCAGGGACACGCCGTCGCCGGCGTTCGGGTACTGCGCCCAGTTCTGCGCGGCCCGGGTGCGGGCCTGCGGGCTCGGGTCGGGGACGAGCAGCATGGTGAGCGCGGCGTTGTTGCCCCCGCTCTGGCGCACGTCGGCGTATTCGTACCCGAACTGCTGGGCGACGAAGGCGAGCTTGGCGAGCTTCTTCACCGAGGACATCCGGCTGGTGAGCTGGACCGGCTCCCCGCTCGCCATCAACTCCAGCATCTTCTGCGTCTGCCGCTTGCTCATCCCGCTGCTCCCCCTGACCGGCTCACGCCACCCTGTTCGCTCCCGCAACCGGGGCAGTCTCGCACGCGGGGCCGACCCACGTCAGCCCCGGTACGAGTCAGCCCCGGTGCGCGTCAGCCCCGGTGCGCGGCGCGGGCCCTGGGACGCTTCGGTGCCGTGCGCTTCCCGCCGTCCGGCCACAGCTGGGGGCTGCGCTTGGCCGCCACGTCCTCCATCCAGCCGAACCAGACGATGCAGCTCCCGATGAGCAGCCAGGCGATGGCCAGGACCGGCCAGGGGCTCTCCAGCAGCCACGGGACGTTCTCGTACATGACCTCGAAGCCCCACAGCTGGTCCCACAGCGTGGCCGCGATCAGGATGCAGACGTTGTGCCACAGGTAGATCGTCACCGCGCGGGAGTTGAGCAGGGTGATCAGCCGGTCCCAGCGGCGCAGCCGGCGCGGCCACTCGGTCCACGACGGGCTGACGTGCAGGAGCAGCAGCACCGTGGCGAAGGACCAGACGGCCTGCGCGAAGGGGATGGAGTCCAGGTCGTACCCGGTCTTGAAGCCCTCCCGGAAGGCGTACCACAGGCCCAGTGCGGCGATCACCGGGGCCACCGAGGGCACGACGTAGCGCGGCAGCCGTTTCAGGACGCCTTCCTGGTGGGCCATGCCGAGGACCCAGCAGGCCCCGAAGGTGCTGAAGTCCGTGAGCGCGGACGGGAAGCGCTCGCCCGGCAGGTTCAGGTAGCCGAACTGGAAGGCGGCCGACAGGGCCAGCGGCGCGAGGATCGTCAGCCACGGCAGGGCGCGCAGCGCGCGCAGCAGCACCGGGGAGAGCAGGACGTACCAGAGGTAGGCGCGGATGTACCACAGCGGCCCGCCGAGTTCCGCGGCCCAGTCCTCGCCCAGGATGCCGTGGATGCCCGGCACGCTCTCGGCGAAGGGCGGGTCGCTCAGCGGCAGGACCCAGTAGAGGAGGTGGAACCACCACCACCCCGGATGCCCGTCCTCGTTCGGCCCCCAGCCCTGGAGCACCATGCCGGTCACGCCCACGACGCCCAGCAGCCACAGCGGCGGCAGCAGGCGTCGCATGCGGCTGCGGACGACCTGGACGGCAGGCCGCTTGAGGCTGCGGGCCATCAGGTTGCCCGCGAGGGCGAACATGACGCCCATGGACGGGAACACCACCGGCAGCCAGGCCCAGCCCATCAGGTGGTACAGGACCACCCGGAAGAGCGCCACCGCCCGCAGCAGGTCGAAGTACCGGTCGCGCACGGGAGCGCGCCGGGCCTGCTTCTGCTGGGGCACCACCGGCCCGCCGGTGTCCGTGCCCACGGGCGGGTGGAGGGGTGGTGCGGTCATGTGCGGGGCGCTCCGGGGCGGGGCGGGCGAGGCCGGGAAGGGCGTGGTCGGGAACGGCGTGGCCGGGCCGTGCGCGGGGGTCGGCCGCGTCGGGTCGTACGGCGGGGTGGTCATCCGACCGGCCTCCCGTCCATGGCGCCGGACCGCCGCTGGGGCGGCACGCCGTCGGCGCCGGGCGGCGGCGCGGACACCCCGCCGCTGCGCCGCAGCTTCTGCCAGCGCAGCCGGCCGCCGGTGAGTGCCGTGATCCAGGACTGGAGCAGCACCACGTACATGATCTGGCGGTACAGGATCTGCTGGAGGGGCAGCGAGATGAGCGGGGTCAGCTTCTCCCGGTCGAGCCGGAAGGCGTACGCCGCGCACACCGCCTGGATGGCCAGGACGCCCAGCCACGCCACGATCGTCTTCTCGGTCGGGCCGAAGACCAGGCCGTAGAGCAGGAAGACGTCGATCAGCGGGGCGAGCAGCGGGGCCAGCACCATGAACAGCGAGACGAAGGGCAGGCCCACCCGGCCGAAGCGGCCCGAGGGACCCTTCTCGATCACCGCGCGGCGGTGCTTCCAGATGGCCTGCATGGTGCCGTACGACCAGCGGTAGCGCTGGGACCACAGCTGGCCGACGGACTCCGGGGCCTCGGTCCAGGCGCGGGCGTTCTCGGCGTAGACCACCCGCCAGCCGGCGCGGTGCAGCGCCATGGTGACGTCGGTGTCCTCGGCGAGCGTGTCGTCGCTCATGCCGCCGATGGGTTCCAGGGCGGAACGGCGGAAGGCGCCGACCGCACCGGGGATGGTCGGCATGCAGCCGAGGACGTCGTACATCCGGCGGTCCAGGTTGAAGCCCATCACGTACTCGATGTGCTGCCAGGCGCCGATGAGGCTGTCCTTGTTGCCGACCTTCGCGTTGCCCGCCACGGCGCCCACCTTCGGGTCGCCGAAGGGCTGGACGAGTTCGCGGACGGTGGAGGGCTCGAAGACGGTGTCGCCGTCCATCATCACGACGATGTCGTACCGGGCGTTGGCCAGGCCCCGGTTGAGCGCGGCCGGCTTGCCCGCGTTGAGCTGCCGGATCACCCGGACATTGGGCAGGCCGAGGCCCTCCACGATGCGGGCGGTGCCGTCGCTGGAGCCGTCGTCGATGACGACGACCTCGATCGGGTGGTCGCTCTCCATGAGGGAACGCACCGTGTTCTCGATGCACTTGGCCTCGTTGTACGCCGGGACCAGCACCGTGACGGGTTCGGTGACCGCCGGTCCCCAGCGGAAGCGCCTCCGGCGCACCCGGCGGGCGTGGACGCCGGACAGGAGCAGCATCAGCACGAAGCGCCCGATGACCAGCGTGCCGATGACCGCCAGGCCCACCACCAGGCCGTCGGTGAGCTTCTCCGAGGCCTGGACCAGGAAGACCCACGCCCTGCCCTTCCAGAGTTCGGCGCCGGTCACCGGGCTCATGGCGCTGGGCACGTCCAGGGCCTCGGTGAGGTTGTCGAACTCGTAGCCCTTCTTCTTCAGGTCGGGCAGGAACCTGTCCAGGGCCTGCACGGTCTGGTGGCGGTCGCCGCCGGAGTCGTGCATCAGGACGATGGCGCCCTTGCCGTGGTGCGGGGTGGCGCGGCGGATGATCTCGTCGACGCCGGGCTTCTTCCAGTCCTCGCTGTCGGTGTTGTTGACGACGACGAGGTAGCCGCGGCTGCCGATGTACTCGGTGACCGGCCAGGACTTGTTGTCCATGGCGTCGGCGAAGGAGGAGTACGGCGGCCGGAACAGCGAGGTGCGCACCCCGGCCGCGCCGGTGATCGCCAGCTGGTTCTGCGACAGCTCCCAGTCGATGCGCTTCTTGGACTGGAAGGAGAGGTCGGGGTGGTTGAAGGTGTGCAGGCCCACCTCATGGCCCTCGTCGACCATGCGCTCGACGAGGTCCGGGTAGCGGGAGGCCATGGTGCCGGTGACGAAGAAGACCGCGTGCGCGTCGTGCTTCTTGAGCACGTCGAGGACCCGCGGGGTCCAGGTCGGGTCGGGGCCGTCGTCGAAGGTGAGGACGAGCCGGTGGTCGGGCACGCTGAGGCTCTCGGTGCGGCCGCCGCGCACGTCGATGACCGGGCCGCCCTCGAGGATCTTCTCGGGCACGTCGGTGGTCGCGGCGGGCGGCTGGACGCGGTGGTCGGCGAGGATCTCGCTGTGCACGTATCCGCGCAGCATGAGCATCGCCACCAGGGCGACCAGGACGAGCAGCGGAAGCAGCAGGCGCAAGGGCAGGCGACGGCGGGAGCCCTCACGGGCGCTGCGCGCGGCCCCGTGACGGCGGGTGCTGGATGCCATCAGAGGGTGTTCTCCGGGGACAGGGGAAGGGAGGGGGACGTGGAGGTGTCGGCGGCGGGCTCGGCGACCACGACGGAGGCGCCGGCCGGACCCGCGACGGGGTCCGGGCCGCCCGCGCCGTTGGCGTTGGTGCCACCCGCGCCCGGGTCGGTGTCCGTGGTGGAGCCGCCGGTGGGCTGGGTCGGGCCGACGGAGGGGTCGACGCCGCCCGTCGGGGCGGACGGGTCCGTGCCGGTGGACGGCGGCACCTCGGTGGACTGCGTCGGGTCGGGGCCGGTCGCGCCGGAGCCGCCCGGGTCGCGGCCGCTGCCGGTCGCCGAGGACTCGGGGTCGGCGCTCGTACCGGGCTGCCCCGTGCTGCCGCCCGGCACGCCGGCCGTACCGGACGCGGGTGCCTCGACGCCCGGTTCGGTCGTCACGCCGGCGTCGGCCGAGGGAGTGGCCCGCGGGGTGGTGGCGTCGCCGGTGCCGGAGGGCTGCGCCGACTGCGAGGGCGCCGGGGAGGTGTCGACCTGGCCGGCCGGTGCGCCCTCCTCCTGGCCCGGCACGGGCATCCAGGGCGCGTCGGAGTTGCCGGAGAGCAGCGTGGAGACGATGACGACGGCGTAGACCGCGCAGGCGATGCCGACCAGGATGCCGAGGCGGCGGTAGAGGCGGCTGCGGCGGCCGGACGCGTCGACGAAGACGGGCCCGTCGGAGGCCTCCGGGCCCCGCTTGCCGTGCCCGGTGTCGGCCCGCAGGAGCACGCCGTCGCCGAGGTGGACGGCGTCGAGCTGGACGGTGACCTCGTGCGGGTCGTGGGTGTGCCCGGCGGCGCCGGTGCCGGTGCCGGTGCCCGCGTCGCCGTCCGTGTCCGGCGTCTCCTGCCAGGGGTCGCGCAGTGCGGCGGTGGCGGGGCCGGGGGAAGGCGGGGGCACGGGGAGAGGTGCGGGTGCCGGTGCGGGTGCCGGTGCGGATGCGGGGAAGGCGCGGGTCGGCGGGACCGGGGCGGCGGGGCCGGCCGGCGGGAGGACGTCCGTCCGGTCGGGGTCCGGGCCGGTGCCCATGCCGGTGCCGGTGCCGCGGGTGTGGCCGGTGCCGGGCGCCGGGGCGGCGTTGCCGTGGTCGGCCCCGGCCGGGTCGGTTCTGCCCCAGGTTATCCGCCCCTGGGCCAGTGGGTCCGGGCCCGGCTCGCGCGGCGCGCGGCCGCCTATTCGGGAACCCGGGATCTGCGTCCGGTCGGCGTCGGAACTCCCGCGGCCACGCGGGCTCTCACCGGATTCGCCGAACCACCCCGGACCCGACGCGGTCATCGGGGCTCCCCCGGCCGGCGGCAAGGCCCGGGTAGGGGGCAGCACCTCGGTGGCGTCAGCATCTCGTCCAGCCTCCGAGAGATCACGAGCCCCGGACTCGACCTCGGGCCACTCCGGTTGGGCGTCTTTTTGCCAATTCTTCACGCGCGCGCACTTCCCCCCACGGAACACTTCCGGGTGCGCACACGACTCCGAGCACTCGTCGGCCGAACCGGCCCCCACCAGGTTCGAGCGCCCCCTGTATCACACCGTGCTCAGGCAAAGAATGTAGCGCACGCGGAGGATGTGTGGTTGCCGCGTGTCACTTGTGGACGGACATCACAGCGGCGTCGGCGGCCGGAATCCATCCCTCAGCGGGAGCCTCGAGCCAACCGTTTTCGGTCGCGACCTGCGCGGCTGCCCGGCGCAGCGCGTCGAGCGCGGGATGCACCAGTCCCTTTCGCCAGACGAGCGAGACCGGCGAGAGCGGCACGGGGTCGACGAGCGGGCGCACCACGGTCGAGGGCATGGCCGGAAAGCTCTCCACGGCGAGGATGGGATTGCGCGTCTTGTCCATGATGCGCCGGAACTCCTCCTCGCCGACCGCCAGCGGTACGGGGGACGCCACATGGATGCCGCGTCCCTCGAACAGGCGGTGCGCGAGGTCGGTCCACTCCGGCGTGCGCGGGTTGCCGGCCCCGGCGTACACGGCCTCTCCGGCGAGCGCGGAGAGCGGCACCCGCTCCAGCCGGGCCAGCGGGTGGTCCTCGGGCAGGACGACCGCCATGGGCTCGTGACGCACCGGCTGGTGTCCGAGTCCCGCCCGCAGCGCCGCGGGCAGCCCCGCGAACCGGCCGAAGGAGGCGTCGAGGCGCCCCGCGGCCAGTTCACCGGCGGCGTGGGTCAGTCCGCTCTCGTAACGCGCCATCAGTTCCTGCTCGGGCGCGAGCGACCGGGCCCGCTCCAGGACCAGGCGGCCGGTGACCAGCCCCGGGGAGTTGAGGTCGACCAGCAGCGGGCGGGCCTGCCCGAAGGCGGCCAGCAGTTCCTCCTGCGCCTGGAGGACCCGGCGGGCGTACGGCAGCAGCCGCTCGCCGTCGGCCGTCGGCGTCACCTGCCGGGTGGTCCGGACGAACAGCTCGGCGCCCAACTCCCGCTCCAGGCGCCGCACGTCCCTGCTGAGCGCCTGCTGGGCGACGTAGAGGCGGGCGGCGGCGCGGGTGAAGTGCAGTTCCTCGGCGACGGCGACGAAGGCGCGCAGGAGTCGCGGGTCGAGGTGGGCGGGTGCGGGCATCCGGCGAACTTACAACGGCGGTGCGTGAATGGCCACGGAGAAGGTGTTGGACCCCCCGATCGCCGCCGGGCGACGGTGGACCCATGCCGCAGCCGACCCCAGCGCACCCCTCCCGTCCCACTCCGGCCTCCCCCGTCCTGGCCGTCACCGCCGACACCCTGGTCGCGGCCGACTTCCGCCCCCGCGTCCGGCGCCGGCCACCCGGCCCGTACCGGCGGCTCCTGTCCACTCCCGGCGCCCGGGCGTTCACGATCGGGAACCTCACCGCCCGGCTACCCATGGGCATGTTCAGCGTCAGCGCCGTCGTGATGATCGCCGGCACCCGGGGCTCGTACGCCCTCGCCGGCGCCGTCACCGCGACCGGGCTGGCGGCGACGGCGCTGGTCGCCCCGTGGACCGCGCGGCTCGTGGACCGGTACGGCCAGGCGAGGGTGGCCGTACCCGCCACCCTGTTCGCCGCGCTGGGCTCGGTCGCCCTGCTGCTGTGCGTGCGGTACGGGGCGCCCGCCTGGACCCTGTTCGCCGCGTACGCCGCCACCGCCACGACGCCCAACACCGGCGGCATGGCCCGCGCCCGCTGGGCCCACCTGCTGGAGGGGGACGCCGACGCGCTGCACACCGCCAACTCCTTCGAACAGGCCACGGACGAACTCTGCTACATGTTCGGGCCGGTCCTCGCGGCGTTCCTGTGCACCGCGGTGTTCCCGGAAGCGGGCACGCTGGTGGGCGTGGTGCTGCTGGTGACCGGCATGCTGCTGTTCACCGCCCAGCGCGCGACCGAGCCGCCGGCCCGCCCGCGCCCTACGGCGAAGGCTCCCTTCCGGGCCCCGGGCATCCCGTCACTGCTGGTGGTGTGCCTGGCGATGGGCGGGGTGTTCGGCGCCATGGAGGTCGTCACCATCGCGTTCGCTGACGCACAGGGACATCGCGCGGCGGCCGGTCTGGTCCTCGCGTTGCAGGCGGCCGGTTCCTGCGCGGCGGGTCTGCTCTACGGCGCGATCAGGCCCGCCGGGCCGCCCGAGCACCGGCTGCCGTGGTGCGTGGCCGCGATGACGGCCCTGCTCACCCTGCCGCTGCTCGCGGCCTCCCTCAGCGGCTCCCTGCCCCTGCTGGCGCTCACCCTGCTGATCGGCGGGATGGCGACGGCTCCGACGATGGTCACCACGATGACGCTGGTCCAGCACCGCACCCCGGAGGGCCGCCTGAACGAGGGCATGACCCTCGCGGTGACCGGCCTGCTGGGCGGCATCGCCTGCGGCAGCGCGGCGGGCGGCTGGACGGTGGACCACGCCTCCCCCACCGCCGCCTACGGCATCCCGGTCACGGCGGCCGCGACGGCCCTCCTCCTGACCCTGCTGCCGGCCAGACGGTCACTGTGAACGCAGGAACCCCCTGGGTCGCCGACACGTGGCCGGTGACCCAGGGGGTTCCCTGGGAATGTGGAGATGGCGGGAATCGAACCCGCGTCCAACGGTGCGGAATCAGGGCTTCTCCGTGTGCAGTCCGCTTCGATTTTCTCAGCCCCGGAGATCACGCGGACAAGTCTCCGACGGGCTCAGTCACTGTTTGGTTTCCCTCTTCACCCCGTGACCGGGATCAAGGTTTAGTCCCCTAGCTGATGCCAGGATCCGGGTCGGGAACAGCCCCGGGCTGACACTCCCTTAGTAGGAGGCTCGCTTCGCTACCTGAGATCAGGCAGCGAGGGCGAAGGCCTGCTGGGAGGAATCGCGCTTGGTGTTGGCGATTATTTTTTCGGCCTGTGGTTTACGAGATCATGGCCGCTTCCTCGACACGCTTCCCCTGCTTCGACAGCCGCTGTCGAAACCGATCATCCCCATGTTGATTTTTCAAGTCCTCCGAAGAGGGGCTCGCACCCTCTGTGGAGTGCTGCTGCCATCGTACGTGACCAACGCGTACGGGTGCCAGCCTATTCCCGGCGGCGGGCGGCGTCAGGCCCGCTGCTTGCGCCGGATCGCGGAGATCGTCCGCTCCGCCTCGCGCCGGTCCTGCTTCTCCCGGAGGGTCTGCCGCTTGTCGTACTCCTTCTTGCCGCGCGCCAGCGCGATCTCGACCTTGGCCCGCCCGTCCTTGAAGTAGAGCGCCAGGGGCACGATCGTGTGACCGGTCTCCTGGGACTTCGACTCCAGCTTGTCGATCTCCACCCGGTGCAGCAGCAGCTTCCGCTTGCGGCGCGCGCTGTGGTTGGTCCAGGTGCCCTGGCTGTACTCCGGCACGTGCACGTTGTGCAGCCACGCCTCGTGACCGTCCAGCTGCACGAACCCGTCGGCCAGCGAGGCCCGCCCCTGGCGCAGCGACTTCACCTCGGTCCCGGACAGCACGAGGCCGGCCTCGTAGGTGTCGAGGATCTGGTAGTCGTGCCGCGCCTTCTTGTTCTGCGCGATCAGCTTGCGCCCTTTTTCCTTAGCCATAGTGCGGTCCATTTTGGCACTACGGAGGGGCCTGGCGGAAAGCCGATTTACGCGGTCGGCCCGAGCCCGCTCAGCACCGTCCGGGCCCGGGCGAGGGCGGCCGGGTCCGCCGGGTCGACCTCCAGGTCGGGCGTGATGCCCGTGCCGTCGACGCCGCGCCCGGAGGGGGTGCGGTAGTGCCCGACGGTCAGCTCGGCCACCGAGCCGCCGGGCAGCCGGCTCGGCATCTGCACCGAGCCCTTGCCGAAGGTGCGGGAGCCCAGGACGACCGCCCGGCCGCGGTCCTGGAGGGCCCCGGTGAGAAGCTCGGCCGCGCTCATCGTGCCGCCGTCGACGAGCGCGACCAGGGGTCTGGTGGTGTCGCCGCCGGCTTCGGCGTGCAGGGCCCGCTGGTCGCCGTCGACGTCGTACGTGGCGACCAGGCCGCCGTCGAGGAAGGCGGAGGCGGCGGTGACGGCCTCGGTGACCAGGCCGCCGGAGTTGCCCCGCAGGTCGAGGACGAGACCGGCGCCGGACGGCACCCGGGCCGCGGCCTCGCGCACCTGCTCGCCGACACCCTTGGTGAAGGAGGTGACCTTGAGGACGGTGAGGCCGTCGGCGAGCGTGCGGACGGTCACGGGGTCCGTGGACAGCCGGGCCCGGCGTACGGTCTCGGTCCACGCGCGCGTGCCGCGCTCCAGGCCCAGCCGGACGGCGGTGCCGGCGGGCTCCGGCTCGGCGTCGCCGCGGAGTATGGAGACGACCTCGGTGACGGGCCGCCCGTCGACCCGCTCGCCGTCGACACTGCGCAGCCGGTCGCCCTCCCGGATCCCGGCGTCGGCGGCGGGCGACCCGGAGCGCACCCGGGTCACCTCGATGCGGCCGTCGCGCTCACGGCGCGCGGAGAGCCCGACGCCGGTGTACCGGCCGTCGAGGGCGTCCTCCAACTCCTCGTACTCGCCCTCGGAGTAGACGGCGCCCCAGCGGTCCCCGCTGCGGCTGACCGCGCGTTCGGCGGCCTCCACGGGGGACTTGCCGTCGGCCATGGCCTCGGCCGCCGCGCGGGCGACGTCGTCGTGGCGGCCCTGCTGACCGGCCGGGGCGGCCGAACGGGCCGTACCGGGCCCGGGCTTCCGGTCCGTCCCGGGCAGCGAGCCCGAGGCCGCGCCCGCGACGAGCACGCTCGCGAACACCAAGGTCAGGGCGGCCCCGTGGCGTACGCGGCGGGGCTGACAGAACAGGTCACGGCCTGACATGCCGGTGAGTCTAGGACAACGCGTAAGGGCCGCACGGTCCGTTGACCGCGCGGCCCTCTTGGTATGTGTCACACCTTCAGGTACTTGCGCAACGCGAAGAACGCGGCCAACGCGGGCATCAGCAGGCTCGTGGCCAGGATGAGCGGCAGCTTCGTCAGGACGGCGTCCCAGCCGATGAAGTTGATCAGGTTCAGCTTCTCGGACAGCGCGAGTCCGTGATCGATGATGAAGTACCGGGCGATCACCAGGAATCCGCAGGCGACACCACCGCCGATGAGACCGGCGACCGCCGCCTCCATGATGAACGGCGCCTGGATGTAGAAGCCCGACGCGCCCACGAGGCGCATGATGCCGGTCTCGCGGCGCCGGCTGAACGCCGAGACGCGCACGGTGTTGACGATCAGCATCAGGGCGACCACGAGCATCAGGGCCATCACCGCGCGGGCGGCCCAGTTCATGCCGTTGAGGAGGCCGAAGAGGTTGTCCAGGATGCCCTTCTGGTCCTGCACGGACTGCACGCCGTCCCGGCCGTCGAAGGCGGTCGCGATGACCTGGTACTTCTCCGGGTCCTCCAGCTTGATCCGGTACGACTCCTGCATCTGGTCCGGCGTGAGGGAGCTGGCCAGCGGAGAGTCGCCGAACTGCTCCTTGTAGTGCTTGTACGCCTCGTCCTGCGACTCGTACGTCACCTTCTCGACGACGGCCATCTCGTCGAGGTCGGACATGATCTGCTTCTTCTGGTCCTCGGTCACCGCGCCCTTGGCGCAGTTGGGGTCGGACTCGGCGTCGCTCTTGTTGCAGAGGAAGACCGAGACGTTGACCTTGTCGTACCAGTAGCCCTTCATGTTGGTGACCTGGTCGCTCATCAGCAGCGAACCGCCGAACAGGGCCAGGGACAGGGCGACCGAGACGATGACCGCGAAGGTCATCGTCAGATTGCGGCGAAGACCGACTCCGATCTCCGAGACTACGAACTGGGCGCGCATGGCGTCTCGTTAAGCCTTTCGTTCCTCGTCGTCAGTGGCTCGTCAGTGCTGGTAGCCGTAGACACCGCGTGCCTGGTCCCGGACGAGGCGGCCCTTCTCCAGCTCGATGACGCGCTTGCGCATCTGGTCCACGATGTTCTGGTCGTGCGTGGCCATCACCACGGTGGTGCCCGTCCGGTTGATCCGGTCGAGCAGCTTCATGATGCCGACCGAGGTCTGCGGGTCGAGGTTGCCCGTGGGCTCGTCGGCGATCAGCAGCTTGGGCCGGTTGACGAAGGCGCGCGCGATGGCGACGCGCTGCTGCTCACCGCCGGACAGCTCGCCGGGCCTGCGGTCCTCCTTGCCGCCGAGTCCGACGAGGTCGAGGACCTGCGGCACGGACTTGCGGATCTCGCCGCGGGACTTGCCGATGACCTCCTGGGCGAAGGCGACGTTCTCGCCGACCGTCTTGTTCGGCAGCAGGCGGAAGTCCTGGAACACCGTCCCCAGCTGGCGCCGCATCTGCGGCACCTTCCAGTTGGACAGGCGGGCGAGGTCCTTACCCAGGACGTGCACCTGTCCGTGGCTGCACCGCTCCTCGCGGAGGATCAGTCGCAGGAAGGTGGACTTTCCGGAGCCGGAGGACCCCACGAGGAAGACGAACTCGCCCTTCTCGACCTCCAGGGAGACGTCCCTGAGGGCTGGGTGGCTCTGTTTGGGGTAGACCTTGGAGACGTTGTCGAATCGGATCACGGATGCACCACGGGTCGCCGGGGGTAGATGTGCGTGACCATACGCGAACCGGGGAGCGGACCGCAGTCACCGGTCGGGGTTGCGTATCAGTTGCGCGTTTTGTCCCCACGGGAGGGCGCGCGGGGCCCTGCGGAACCTGGCACAGTGGAAGGGGGAACGTTCGCGTCGTCGCGGGCGTTGTCCACAGGGAGCCGGCGGCAAGGAGGGTGAGCGCATGACGTACGACCGGTTGGTGTGCGCGAACTGCGCGGCGCCCGTGAGTGAGGGCAGGTGCCCGGTCTGCCGGGCCAACCGCGAGCGGCTGCAGCAGGAGAGCAACTTCTTCGCGGGGCTGAATCCGACGACGCTGATCGCGCTGCTGGCGGTGCTGATCGCCGCGGTGGCCCTGCTGGCCCACCAGACCGTCTGACGGCCCTGGAGCGGCCCTGGGGGCCGCCAGGACACGGACGGGCGGACGCGGGCACGGAGAGTGGCCCAGGACACGGGAGGGGCCCGGAGCGATGACGCTCCGGGCCCCTCCTTTCGCGTGCGCGGTGCGTACGCGGACGGCTACCGTCAGGCAGCTGCCCCGCGGCCGTTCATCAAGCGCGGCAGGAAGCGGAAGCCGATGCCGCCGGCGATCATCGTCGCGGCGCCGACCAGCAGGAACGTGGTCTCCGCGGCGCCGGTCTCGGCCAGCTCGTCACCGTTGCCCTGGGCGGCGGTGTCGGAGGCCGGGGCCTCTTCACCGGTGTCGGTCAGCGCGGAGGAACCCTCCTCCTGAGCGACGTTGTCGTTGCCGCCGCCATCGGGGGTGGTGTTGTCGCCGCCACCGGCACCGCCGGCGTTGCCGCCGTTGCCGTTGCCACCGTTGTCCCCGGTGCCGCCGTTGCCGTTGCCGCCGTTGTCGCCGGAACCGCCGTTGTCACCGTTGCCGCCGTTGTCACCGGCGCCACCGTTGCCGTTGCCACCGTTGTCGCCGGTGCCGCCGTTGTCACCGCCCTCGGACGTGCCGGTGGAGGTGCCCTCGGACGTACCCTGCGAGGTCCCCTCGGACGTCCCTTCCGAGGTCCCCTCGGAGGTGCCGACCGAAGTGCCCTCGGACGTGCCGACCGAGGTCCCCTCGGAGGTGCCCACGGACGTGCCCTCGGACGTCCCTTCCGAGGTGCCCTCGGAGGTGCCGACCGAAGTGCCCTCGGAGGTGCCCACGGACGTGCCCTCCGAGGTCCCCTCGGACGTGCCCTGCGAGGTGCCCTCGGTCACGCCGACACTGGAGCCCTCGGTCAGGCCGCCGTCCTCCTCGCCGCCCTGGACGCTGACGCCGAGGCCGAGACCCTGGTCGTCGGCGCTGGCGCTCACACCGATCTCGAGCGCCGAGGCCGCACCCGCGGCGGTCAGGGAGGCACCGGCCGCGATCACGGCGCCGGCCGCTATGCGCGCGACACGGATGCGCGTCTTCTTCGTCATGTAGTTGCTACCCCCAGTAGCCGTTTTAGTCGTCGAGGCCGCACTCGGGGGCCGTGATCGACGGGGGTGGCTGCATGTGTGCTCAAGCCCCCCGGTTCACATGCGCCCCAGAAATACGCATGCCGCGCCTCACCATTCCGAATGTTCAAAGCAACGTCAAGGCCATTGCGTACGCGATGTCCGGGTACGGGACGTATGCCGGACACAATGGGTGTGACTGTGATGCAAAACCCAGACATCACCGGCGAACGGGAGGCAGAGAAAAGGCAACCGCCGCCGAAGGGGCGGCAGTTGCCTTGTCGACAAAGCGGTGGTTCCGCCTCGCGTTACTTCTCCCGCTGCTTGCGCCAGCGAATTCCGGCCTCCAGGAAACCGTCGATCTCGCCGTTGAACACGGACTCGGGGTTGCCCACTTCGTGCTCCGTACGCAGGTCCTTGACCATCTGGTACGGGTGCAGCACGTACGAACGCATCTGGTTGCCCCAGGAGTTGCCCCCGTCGCCCTTGAGGGCGTCCATCTTGGCCTGCTCCTCCTGGCGGCGCCGCTCCAGGAGCTTGGCCTGCAGGACGTTCATGGCGGTGGCCTTGTTCTGGATCTGGGAGCGCTCGTTCTGGCAGGAGACGACGATGCCGGTGGGGATGTGGGTCAGGCGCACCGCCGAGTCGGTGGTGTTCACGCCCTGGCCGCCGGGGCCGGAGGAGCGGTACACGTCCACCCGCAGCTCGGACTCGTCGATCTCGATGTGGTCGGTCTGCTCGACCACGGGGAGGATCTCGACGCCCGCGAAGGAGGTCTGGCGGCGCCCCTGGTTGTCGAAGGGCGAGATGCGCACCAGCCGGTGCGTGCCCTGCTCGACGGAGAGGGTCCCGTAGGCGTACGGCGACTGCACGGCGAAGGTCGTCGACTTGATGCCGGCCTCCTCCGCGTACGACGTCTCGTAGACCTCGGTCTTGTAGCCGTGCTGCTCGGCCCAGCGCAGGTACATGCGCTGGAGCTTCTCGGCGAAGTCGGCGGCGTCCACGCCACCCGCCTCGGCGCGGATGTTGACGAGCGCCTCGCGCGCGTCGTACTCGCCGGAGAGCAGGGTGCGGACCTCCATCTCGTCCAGCGCCTTGCGGACGGCCGCCAGCTCGGACTCGGCCTCGGCGCGGGTGTCCGGGTCGTCCTCCTCCTCGGCCATCTCGAAGAGCACCCCGAGATCGTCGATCCGGCCGCGCAGGGCCTCGGCCTTCCGCACCTCGGCCTGGAGGTGCGAGAGCTTGCTGGTGATCTTCTGCGCCGCCTCCGGGTCGTCCCACAGGGAGGGCGCGGCCGCCTGCTCCTCGAGCACGGCGATGTCTGCCCTCAGCCTGTCGAGGTCCAGGACGGCCTCGATCGACTCCATGGTCGAGGAGAGGGACTTCAGCTCTTCGGATACATCGACGACTGCCACGCATCCAGCGTAACGGCTCCGTCCACCGGTCCACGCCGGGCGGGTGCGGGCACGGACGCCCGCGGGGTGCCGGGCCTCAGGGAGCGGCCGGTGCCGAGTTCCGCGTGTCCTGGGGTCCGCCGCCGTCCTCGTCACCGCCCGTGGCCAGCCACGTACCGACGCCGATCGCCGCCACCAGGGCGACGGCGCCCGCGCCCACCGCGATCCGGCGGCGCCGCGTGGCGGCGCGGTTGCGGGCCGAGCCGGGGCGCGGGGCGCCCGACGCGCGCGGGGCGCGGGCGGTGCCGCGGGCACCGCCGGCCAGTTCGTCGGGCGCGGGGACGCGCATCGAGGTGTGGGTGTCGCGGTTGGAGTCGACCGGCTTGGCGCCCGGCACCAGGGGCACGGCTCCCCGGCGCCGAACCGGTTCCGCGGTGGGCGCGGGGGCGTCCGGGGACCCCGCGGACGCGTCGGGGTCGTCCTCCGGCTGCTCGGCGTCGGGCTCGTCCACGTCCAGCGGGGCCATTCCGGCGAGCATCGGCAGCAGCTCGCGCAGCCGGGCGCTCAGCTCGGAGGCGCGCAGCCGGGAGGCCGGGGCCTTGGCGAGGCACTGGACCAGGAGCTGCCACAGCTCGTCCGGGATGCCCGGGAGCGGGACGACGGTCTCGGTCACGTGGCGGCGCAGCACCGCGCCGGGGTGGCCGCCGCCGAACGGCGTGAAGCCGGCCAGCAGCTCGTACAGGACCGTGGCGAGCGCGTAGATGTCGACCGCCGCGCGCGGGGGCAGGCCCTCGACGATCTCCGGGGCCAGGTAGTCGGGCGTGCCGATGATCTTCGTGGCGCGGGTGCGGCGCGGGGTGTCGATGAGCTTGGCCACGCCGAAGTCCGTCAGCAGCGCCGGGTGCGAGCCGCCGGGGCCGAGCGGGCCCTGCATGTCGAGCAGCACGTTCTCCGGCTTGACGTCGCGGTGCACGACCCCGGCGGCGTGCGCGGCGGCCAGCCCGTCGGCGACGTCGGCGGCCACGGCCACCGCGGCCTCGGGCGCCAGGCGCCGCTCCCGGTCGAGGCGGGTGCGCAGGTCCGTGCCGCGGACCAGGTCCATGACCAGCGCGAGGTCGTTGCCGTCGACCACCAGGTCGCGCACGGAGACGACGTGCGGGTGGTCCAGGCCGAGCAGGGCGGTGCGCTCCTGCACGAAGCGCGAGACGAGTTCCTGGTCGGACGCCAGGTCCTCGCGCAGCAGCTTGATCGCGACGGGACCGTCGGGTCCCTCGCCCAGCCACACCGTGCCGGCGCTGCCCCGCCCGAGGATCTGGTGGGCGGTGTACCGGCTGCCGATCTTCCGTGCCAAGACTGCTCCTACCGACGCGTGTTGCGCCTAAAAGTACGCGTCCGAGGAGCCGGGCTTCACCGCGGAGGCGGAAATCACCCTCCGGATGTCGACAAGTCTCCAGACTCAGCCTCCGCCGGAGCCGCCCAGCTCCCCGATCCAGTCGGTCACGGTGGTGAACCAGTCGGTGAGCTGGTCCCAGTAGCCCTTGCCGGTGCCGATCCAGTCCTGGAGCGGGCTCAGCTCCCAGACCAGCCAGCCGGCCACGAACAGGATGACGACGGTGAACAGGCACCCCTTGAGGCAGCCCAGGCCCGGGATGCGCATGGGGTTGGCGCTGCGCTGCCGCGGCGGCCTGGGCTCGCGCCGCGGCTGCTGCGGCTCGGGCGCGGGCGGCGGGGCGTACCGCTGCGGCTGCTGGGGCTGGGGGGTGGCGTACCGCTGCGGCTGTTGCTGCTGCGGGTAGCCGTAGCCGGGCTGCTGGGGCGGCGGGCCCTGCGGGGCCTGGCGCGGCTGCTGTGGCGGGCGGGAGACCTGCCGCTGCGGGCGGCGGCGCAGCGGGTCCTGGTTCGGGTCGAGGTACTGGACCTGCGTCTGTTCGTTGCGGTCGCGGGCGGCGCGCAGCTGGTTCTGCCAGGGGTGCGGGTCCTCGGGTCCGCCCTGTCCCGGGGCGCCGGGCTGTCCCGGCGGCACCGGCGGCATGACGGCGGTCGGGTCGGGCGCCCCGGTGCTCGGGAGTACGGCGGTGGGGTCGGCGGCGCCCGCCGGGCCCGAGGTGTGCGGCAGGACGCTGGTCGCGCCGTTCGGGTCGTAGGCGGCGTCGGGGGCGCCCGGGACCTGCGCGGGCGCCGGGTCGGGGGCGAGGAGCGCGCCCACGTTCTCGGCGGCGCCGATCTGCGCGCTGTTCGCGTGCACGCCGATGCCCTCGGCGACGACGCGCAGGCCGCGGGCGAGGTTCTCGGCGCTGGGACGGTCGTCGGGGTTCTTGCGCAGGCAGCGCTCGATGACCGTCCACAGCGGGTCGGGGACGGTGGAGGGGCGGCGCGGCTCGGCGCTCAGGTGCTGGTGCAGCACCTCAAGGGCGGAGCCCCCGCCGAACGGGGGGCGGCCGGTGACCAGCTCGTAGAGCAGGATGCCGGCGCCGTAGACGTCGACGGCGGAGGTCTGCGGGCGGCCCTCGGCGGACTCCGGCGCCACGTACGCGGGCGTGCCCACGAACTCGTGGGTGCGGGTGAGGCCGGGCGAGTCGGCGAGGCGGGCGATGCCGAAGTCGGTCAGCATCGGGTGCATCTCGCCGCCGGCCTGCTTCAGCAGGACGTTGGCCGGCTTCAGGTCGCGGTGGACGACGCCGTCGGCGTGGCTGGCGGCGAGGGCGTCGGCGATCTGCGCGGTGAGCAGAGCGGCGGCAACCGGGGTGAGCGGCCCGTTTTCGCGCAGGTACCGGTGCAGGTCCGGTCCGTCGACGAGGTCCATGACCAGGGCCAGCAGCTCGCCCTCGACGACCAGGTCGCGGACCCGGACGATGTTGGGGTGGGTGAGCCGGAGCAGCACGGAGCGCTCGCGCAGGAAGCGCATCACGATGTCGGCGTCGCTCGCGAGCTCTTCCTTGAGGACCTTGATCGCGACGGTCTCGCCGGGCTGTCCGGCCACGGCCGCCTCGGCGCCCGCGGTCTCCCGCTGGCGGGCACGCCATACGGTGCCCGTGGCACCGCGGCCGAGGGGCTCCTCGAGGAGGTACTTGCTGCCTACCGGCCGCACGTCATGCGCTCCTAGTTGCTTGCTGGCTGTTCGGACCCACTGTTACAGACCCAGTCGGTGTCCCACACCCAGTCGGTCCCAGTCCGACCCAACTGTAGTGCCGCCCCCCGGACCACGTTCGAAGGAAAGACGCTCGACCCGGTCCCGTGGTTGCCGCTGCCCGCACGTGACCGATCTCAAGCGGACGGCATTCGATCATCCGCAGGGCACCTGTCAGGCATTTTTGGGGGCAGAGCCGACCAATCAAGATCATTTGACGGCGGGCGGCGGGCGCGTTGTCAGTGGCAGGTGCGAGGATGCGTGCAGTACTGGCCGACGTGTTCGTGTGACGGTGGGGGAAGTCCGCGGTGGGGGACCGCGGTGACGGCTTCCGTCCCGGCGTGCGGGCGCCCGCGCGAAGGGACCGCTTACGGCGATGCAGATCCGGCTGACCGTCGTAGACCCGCTGGGCCCGCATGCTTCGGCTGCTTCGGCTGTCCCGGCGGGGGACCGCTCCGCGCGGTGTGACGTACTCGTCACCGCCCCGGCCGGCACGGCCCTGGCCGCGGTCGCCTCCGCGCTGGCCGCGACGCTCCCCGGCGAGGGACCGGGCTCCGGCCAGGTGGTGCTGTACGCCGGTGCGCAGCGGCTCGACGCCCAGCGCAGCACCCTGGGCGAGCCCCCGCTGATCGACGGCGCCGTGCTCTGCCTGGGCGCCCCGGGCGAGCCCGACCCGCACACCGAGCCGGCGGACGTCCCCGCCCAGCTCCACGTGGTCGCGGGCCCCGACGCGGGCGGCGTCCACCTCCTGCACGGCGGCCAGATCCGGCTCGGCCGCTCCGCCGACGCCGACGTCGCGCTCGACGACCCGGACGTCTCCCGCATGCACTGCGCCGTGACCGTCGGTCCCGACGCCCGCGTCTCCGTGGCCGACCTCGGCTCCACCAACGGCACCACCCTGGACGGCACCCGCGTGGGCGACCGCCCGGTGCGCTTCCCGCCGGGCGCGCTGCTGCGGATCGGCGAGTCCGCCCTGCGGCTCGTGCCGGTGCCGCCGGTGGCGGAGGTGCGGGTGGCGACGACGCCGGACGGGGAGGGACACGTACGGCTGTCCGGCCCTGGGAGGTCCTCGTCGGACGCCGGGGACGGCGACGCGGTGGCCCACGCGCGCGTGGCCGACGGGGCGGAGGGCGACCCGCGCGGGTCCGGCGCGGCGGGCGACTCCGCACCCGGCCCCACGGCCCACGGCACCGGGGCGGACAGCACGGCCCGGCCCCGCGGACGTACCCACCACGCGTACGGCACGTCGGCGTACGGCAGGGGCGCGGCGCCCGTCGAGCCGCCGCAGGTCCCGGGCCAGGGCGGCGCGCCCCGCATCGAGAGCCACGGCACCGGCCCCGTGGCGGGCCTGCCCCGGCAGGCCCCCGCAGGAGGCGAGACGCACGGCGGCACGGGGGGCGCGCGGGACGCGGGGGCGTACCCGGCCGGCGGACCGGGAGCGGGCGGGTACCGCGCTCCGGGCCCGCCCGACGAGGACGCACACGGCACCGGACCGTCCACGCCGGGCCCGTACGGCACGAGCGCCCGGGGCAGCGACGCCTACGACGCCGGCGCGACCGGCGGGGCCCCGTCCCGCACCGGCGGTCCCGGCGTGGACGCGTACGGCACGGGCGCGTCCGTCCCCAGCGCCCTCGGCGCGGGTGCTTCCCGCACCGGGCGCAAAGGGACCCCCCTGCGCGGGACCGAGGCGCCGCAGGAGGTGCGCCGGCGCGGCGGGATAGGAGCGTGGGCGCGGCGGCTGACCGGAGGCCGCGGAGGCGCTCCGGAGACCACCGGCGGGTCCGACGCCCACGCGTACGACGAGGCGGCGGCCGTCGGATCGGCACCGGCGGCCCCGCCCGGCACCTCGCGCGCCCCGGAGACCTGGCCGGACCCCGCCTCACTGCTGCTGACGGCGCTGGGGCCGGGGCCCCGGCTGTGGGAGCGCGGCCCGGAGCACCCGGAGGCGCTCACCGTGCGGCTCGGTACGGCCGACCGGGTGGCGCCGGGCGGTGACGCCCCGCTGCCCGCGGTGCCGGTGACCGCCGGTCTGCGCGAGGTCGGCGCGCTCGGCCTCGCGGGTCCGCGCGAGCGGCTCACCGGGCTGGCCCGCTCGGTGCTGGCCCAGCTCGCCGCGCTGCACTCCGCCGACACCCTGGAGATCGTCCTGATCAGCGCGGACCGCTCCCGTCCGCTCGCCGAGCGGACCGCCGAGTGGTCCTGGCTGGGCTGGCTGCCCCAGGTGCGCCCGGGACACGGCCAGGACTGCCGACTGCTGCTGGCCCACGACCGCGAGCAGGCCACGGCCCGCGCCGCCGAGCTGCTCCGCCGCCTGGACGACCACCTCGGGGACGAAGCCCGGTCCGGTGCCCGCCCCCAGGACACGGCCGAGGACACCACAGCGCCCAGGAGGGCTGCCGCGGGAGCCGTCCGGCCGCAGCCCTCCTGGGCGCGCCCCGACGACGGCACCGACCCGGCAGGCGGCTTCACCGGGCCGTACACCGTGGTCGTCGTGGACGGGGATCCCGGCGGTGCGGACGTGCGCGAGGCGGTGACGCGGCTGGCCCTGGAGGGACCGCGGGCCGGTGTGCACGTCGTGTGCCTCGCCGAGACCGCCGCCGCCTCCCCCACCTCCCCGGTGACGCGGACGTACGAGGCGGCCTGCGCGGTGTCGCCGGTGTTCCGGGAGTGCGGCGCCGTGGCGCTGCTCAGCGGCGACGTGGCGACGACCCTGCGGCTGCTGCGCGTCGCCCGCACGGGCACGAACCCGGGCACGAACACCCCGGCCGCTCCCGCCGGTCCGGTCGGTCACGGCACCCTCGGCACGCTGGACGCCGTCTCCCTGCCCTGGGCCGAGCGCTTCGCGCGCGCCCTGGCCCCGCTGCGTACCGACATCTCCGCCACCGGCGGCGAGCAGCACACGCGCGTGTCCGCACCGCTCCCCCGGACGGCCCGGCTCCTGGACGAACTGGGCCTGGCCCGCGCCACCCCCGCCTCCCTGATGGCCCGCTGGGCCGCCGCGGCCGACGACACGGAGTCCCTCGGGGGACGCGCGCAGGCCGTGCTGGGCGCCGGTCCGCGCGGCCCCGTCCTGGCCGACCTGGCCGCCGAGGGCCCGCACCTGCTGATCGAGGGGCCCGCCGGGAGCGGCCGCACCGAGCTGCTGCGGGCGTTCGTCGCCTCGCTCGCCTCGGCCGAACGCCCCGACCGGCTCGGCGTCGTCCTCATGGACGGCCGCGACAGCGTGAGTTCGGGCGGCGCCCGCGGCGAGGGCCTGCGCGTGTGCACGGACGTACCGCACGTCACCACCCACCTCACCGCCAACGACCCCGTGCGGATGCGGGAGTTCGCCCAGTCCCTGAGCGCCGAGCTGAAGCGGCGCGCCGAGCTGCTCGGGCGGTCGGACTTCGCCGAGTGGCACACCGGGCGCGAGGTGTCGGGCCGGCTCGTCGCCCAGCGCGGCCCGGCGGCCGCGGGGCCCGCGCCGGTCTCCGACTCCGGGGACGTGGAGTCCCCGCCCAGCTCCACCCTGCGGCTGCGCCCGGCCGCCGCCCGGCGCCGCACCGGTCCCGTCCCGCCCCTCCCCCGCCTGGTCGTGGTCGTCGACGACCTCGACGCCCTGGTCACTCCCCCGCTCGGTTCCCCCGGGCGGCCGGCGGCGGGGTCGGTGATGCGGGCGCTGGAGGCCGTCGCGCGGGAGGGCGAGCGGCTCGGCGTCCACCTGGTGGCCGCCACCGCGCCCGACGGCCGTACGGACCGCACGGAGCCCGCCCTGCGCGCGACCCTGCGCGTCACCCTGGACCCGCCGGTGCCGGGCCCGGACGAACCGGCGCCCGGACGCGGGCGGTTGGCCCGCCCCGACGGCCGCACCACCGCCTTCCAGGGCGGCCGCGTCACGGGCCGCATCCCCCGCACGGCGACCCTGCGCCCCACGGTGGTCCCCCTGGAGTGGCACCGCATGGGCGACCCGCCCACCCGCCGCCCCGTCCGCGAACTGGGCAACGGACCCACCGACCTGGCCCTGCTGGCCAGCGCCCTGGAGAGAGCGGCCCGAGAGGTCTCGGCGGCGGAAGTCCCGTCTCTCCTGTAACGCCGGACGCCTGATCATGGTCACGACGCGGTCACGAAACCCCGCTTGACCGCGGACGCGCCCTTGCCGCCCTCACCCCCCTGGCGTACACCAGAGCGCACGGGACAGCGCCGAGCGTTCGACGAGGAACGAAGAACGGGGCAGTGATGCGCACGAGCAGCACCATCCGGACACGCGGAACCGTCAAGAGGACCACCCGAGTCGCAGCCGCCCTCGCCGCGGGAGCGCTCGCGCTCTCGCTCACCGCGTGCGGCGCCGACGAGGACAACGGCAGCGGTGACAGCGACGACGAGGGCGGCGGCAAGCAGCCGGGCGCCTCCGTCACCCTCCCGAAGTTGGACGGCGAGAGCCTGGAGGTCGCCGCCGTCTGGACCGGCACCGAGCAGGAGAACTTCAAGAAGGTCCTCGCCGAGTTCGAGAAGCGCACCGGCGCCAAGGTGACCTTCGTGCCCGCCCAGGACCCGATCATCAACTTCCTCGGCTCGAAGATCGCGGGCGGCGCCCCGCCGGACGTGGCGATGCTCCCGCAGCCCGGCGCCATCAAGCAGGCCGTGGACAAGGGCTGGGCCAAGCCGCTGGGCGCCGAGGCGACCAAGGAACTGGGCGAGAACTACTCGCAGGGCTGGCAGGACATCGGCAAGGTCGGCGGCAAGACGTACGGCGTGTACTACAAGGCCGCCAACAAGTCGCTGATCTGGTACAACGCCCAGGTCTTCGAGAACGCCGGCGCCGCCGAGCCCAAGACCTGGGACGAGCTGCTCAACACGGCCCAGATGGTCTACGACTCGGGCGTCACCCCGTTCTCGGTGGGCGGCGCGGACGGCTGGACGCTCACCGACTGGTTCGAGAACGTCTACCTCTCGCAGGCGGGTCCGGAGAAGTACGACCAGCTCGCCCAGCACGAGATCAAGTGGACGGACCCGTCCGTGAAGGAGGCCCTCACCACGCTCGCCGAGATCTGGGGCAAGGACGACTACGTGGCGGGCGGTGCGTCCGGGGCGCTCCAGACGGAGTTCCCGGCCTCGGTGACGCAGACCTTCACCGGCGGCGACCAGCCCAAGGCGGGCATGGTCTACGAGGGCGACTTCGTCCAGGTCAACATCGGTGAGACGAAGGCGAAGGTCGGCACGGACGCGAAGGTGTTCCCGTTCCCGGCCGTGGGCGACACCGCGCCGGTGGTGTCCGGCGGCGACGCGGCCGTGGTCTTCAAGGACTCCAAGGCGGCGCAGGCGCTGGCCACCTGGCTGGCCTCGCCGGACGCGGCGGAGATCCAGGCGAAGCTCGGCGGGTTCCTCTCGCCCAACAAGAGCGTCGACGCGTCGGTGTACCCGAACGACGTGCAGAAGAAGATCGCCGAGGCGCTGGTCGCGGCCGGTGACGACTTCCGCTTCGACATGTCGGACCAGGCCCCGCAGGCCTTCGGCGGCACCCCCGGCAAGGGCGAGTGGAAGGTGTTGCAGGACTTCCTGAAGAACCCGAAGGACGTCGCGGGCGCCCAGGCGAAGCTGGAGGCGGACGCGGCCGCCGCCTACGGCGGCTGACGCGATGACGTCGGCCACGGCGGCGGGAGCCTCGCGGGGCCCCGCCGCCCCCAAGTCACCCAAGTCACCCAAGTCGCGCAGGAGCGTGACCGGCACCCGCAGGTCCGTGGCGGCGCTGTTCCTGCTGCCCGCCCTGGTGCTGCTCGGCGCGCTCGTGGTCTACCCGATCGGGTACTCGCTGATCCGCAGCTTCTACGACCAGTCCGGCGACTCCTTCGCCGGGTTCGACAACTACGAGACGCTCTTCACCGACGACGGCATCCGCACCGCCCTGAAGAACAACGTCATCTGGGTGGTGTTCGCGCCGACGGTCGCCACCGCGCTGGGCCTGATCTTCGCGGTGCTGACCGAACGCATCCGCTGGGGCACGGCGTTCAAGCTGGTCGTCTTCATGCCGATGGCGATCTCGATGCTGGCGGCCGGCATCATCTTCCGCCTGGTGTACGACCAGGACCCGGACAAGGGCGTCGCCAACGCGGTGTGGGTCGGGGTGCACGACACGTTCGCCGAGTCGTCCGCGTTCCCGAAAGCGCACCCGGGCCGCGACTCGCCGCTGGAGCCCGCCGGCGGGGGCGCGTTCGTCACGAAGCAGCCGGTCGGCGCGGGCACCCCGGTCGCCCTGCCCCTGGTGGGCGTCGCCCCCGACCTGATGCCCGACGGCGCGAAGAAGGCCGTGTCCGCCCAGCCCGAGGACGGCAAGGTCACCGGCACCACCTGGCAGGACTTCACCCGCGGCAAGGGCGTCGGCAAGCTGGGCGGCGTCGACGCGGCCGAGCTGGGCTACGCCGGGATGAAGATCGAGGCGGTCAAGGACGGCGAGGTCGTGGCGACGACCACGGCGGCCGGGGACGGCACCTTCACGCTGCCCGCGGCGGCCGACGGGGCACTGCTGAGACTGCCCGCCGACAACTTCGCGGAGCCGTACAACGGCCTGAACTGGCTCGGCCCCTCCCTCGTCACCCCGGCGATCATCGGATCGTACGTATGGATGTGGGCGGGCTTCGCGATGGTGCTGATCGCGGCAGGACTGGCCGGGATGCCCCGGGAGCTGCTGGAGGCCGCCCGGGTGGACGGCGCCAACGAGTGGCAGGTCTTCAGACGGGTCACGGTGCCCTTGCTGGCGCCGGTCCTCGCGGTCGTCGTCGTCACCCTGATGATCAACGTGCTGAAGGTCTTCGACCTGGTCTTCATCATCGCCCCGGGCTCCTCCCAGGACGACGCGAACGTGCTGGCCCTGGAGCTGTACCGCAAGGGCTTCGCCTCCGACCAGCCGGGCGTCGCCAGCGCCATCGCGGTGTTCCTGCTGCTCCTGGTCATCCCGGTGATGTGGTTCAACGTACGGCGACTGCGGCGGGAGGTCAGGCGATGATGTCGCGTCCGCGGTGGAACGGCTGGGGGTCCGGGGGCCGCCCCCCGGGATGGCGCAGTAACGTACGGCGACTGCGGCGGGAGGTGCGGCGATGACCGCGGACGCGGGTTCCCTGACCCCGGCGGCCGCCCAGCCGCCCGAGACGGTCGTCAAGGCCAGGCAGCCGCTCGCGTCCCGGCTCGCCGAAACCGTCAGCGGCGGGCTGGTCCGGGTCTTCCTGATCGTGGTGGGCCTGTTCTGGCTGGTCCCGACGATCGGGCTGCTGCTGTCCTCGCTGCGCACGCCCGAGGACATGGCGGCGAGCGGCTGGTGGAAGGTCTTCACCGAGCCGTCCCAGCTGACCTTCCAGAGCTACGAGGAGCTGCTGAAGAACGGCGACATCACCTCGTCCCTCCTCAACACCGCGCTGATCACCGTGCCCGCGACCGTCCTGGTCGTGGTCATCGGGGCGCTGGCCGGGTACGCGTTCGCGTGGATGGACTTCCCGGGCCGCGACTGGTGGTTCCTGGCCGTGGTCGGGCTGCTCGTCGTGCCCGTGCAGGTCGCCCTGATACCGATCGCCGAACTCTTCGGGAAGATCGGCCTGTTCGGTTCGATGCTCGGCGTGATCCTCTTCCACGTCGGCTTCGGCCTGCCCTTCGCGGTGTTCCTGCTGCGGAACTTCTTCGCGGAGATCCCGCGGGAGCTGCTGGAGGCGGCCCGCCTGGACGGCGCGGGCGAACTGCGGCTGTTCGTGCGGGTGGTGATGCCGCTCGGCGGGCCCGCGATCGCCAGTCTCGGCATCTTCCAGTTCCTGTGGGTGTGGAACGACATGCTGGTCGCGCTGATCTTCTCGGACTCCGGGAGCCAGCCGATCACGGTCGCGCTGCAGACCCAGGTACGGCAGTTCGGCAACAACATCGACGTGCTCGCGCCGGGCGCGTTCATCTCCATGGTGATCCCGCTGGCCGTGTTCTTCGCGTTCCAGCGGCAGTTCGTCTCCGGCGTGATGGCGGGCGCCGTCAAGTAGCCGCCGCGACAACACCCTTGAGGGGGCGGGCCGGTCACCGGCCCGCCCCCTCATCCGTACGGGCACGACGTCCCCCGAATGCCCCGGGGACCGTAACCAAGCGGGTCCACCGGCCGTTGCCGGGCAGAACGCCCGCACCGATCCCGCCGACCGATGGAAGTCCCCGTGCCCAGGTTCAGTGTCATCGTTCCCGCGTACCAGGTGCAGGCGTATCTGCACGCGTGCCTGGAGTCGGTGCTGGCCCAGTCGTACCCGGACTTCGAGGTGATCGTGGTCGACGACTGCTCGCCGGACGCCTGCGGCGCGATCGCCGACGAGTTCGCGGCCCTCGACCCGCGCGTCCGCGTCATCGGCCTGCCGCGCAACGAGGGGCTGGGCCCGGCCCGCAACGCCGGCATGGAACGGGCGGGCGGCGACTACCTGGTCTTCCTCGACGGCGACGACACCCTCACCCCGCACGCGCTGCGGGGCATCGCCGACCGGATCAAGGAGACCGGCGAGCCGGACGTCCTGGTCTACGACTACGCGCGCACGTACTGGACCGGCGAGACGGTCCGCAACCAGGCCGCCGCGCACCTCACCGAGCAGGGCCCGGCGCCGTTCCGGCTCGCCGACCGGCCGGGACTGCTGAAGCTGCTGATGGTGGCCTGGAACAAGGCGGTGCGACGGGAGTTCGCCGTGCGCGAGGGCTTCGCCTTCCCGCCGGGCTACTACGAGGACACGCCGTGGACGTACCCGGTGCTGATGGCGGCGGGCTCCGTCGCCACCCTGGACCGCGTCTGCGTCCACTACCGGCAGCGGCGGCGGGGCAGCATCCTGGGCACGCCGGGCGAGCGCCACCTGGACGTCTTCACGCAGTACGACCGCGTCTTCGCGTTCCTCGAGACGCGCATGGAGACACACCCGCAGTCGCGCAGGGAGCTGGCCCGCTGGCGGCCGCTCCTGTACCGCCGCATGGCCGACCACCTCACGACGGTGTACACCCGCCCCGGCCGCCTCCCGCTGTCCCTGCGCGCCGAGTTCCTGCGCCGGGCCCGTGTCCACTGCCGCCGCTACCGGGTCCCCGGCGCCCGGGCCCCGCTGCCCGTCCGGCTGCGCCACGCCCTGCTCCGCCTCGGCCTGCGCCGCACCTACGGCGCCCTGCGGCTGGCGTCGGCCCTGCGCCGCCGTACGGCGGGGGTCGCCGCGGGGCTGCTGCGCGCGGCCCGGACCGGCGCCCTGCGCCTGCACTACCGCGTCCAGCGCTGCCTCCCGCTCCGCGCCGACCGGGCCGTCTTCGCCGTCGAGGGCGACCGGGGGTACGGCCGCGACCCGGGCGCGCTGGAGGAGGCGTTCCGCCGTCTGGCGCCGCACGTGCGCACGGCGTGGGCCGCCGACCGGGTGCACCACCACACCGTGCCGCCCGGCACCCGCCGCCTGGTCCCGGGCACGGCCGCCCACTGGACGGCCCTGGCCCGCTCCCGCTACCTGGTGCGCGAGGGGGCCTTCGGCCCGGGCCTGGTCAGGCGGCGGGGCCAGATCCTGGTCCAGACGCAGGCCGGGACGCCCCTCAAGCACATGGGCCTGGACCTCCAGGAGCGCCCGGCCGCCGCCCAGGGCACCGACTTCGCCCGGCTGCTGCGCGAGGTCGACTCCTGGGACTACGTGGTCTGCGCCAACCGCCACTCCTCCCTGACCTGGGAACGCGTCCACCCGGGCGACTGGACCGCCCTGGAGTACGGCCAGCCGCGCACCGACGTCCTCCAGCGGGCGACGGCCGCGGACGTGGCCCGGCTGCGCGAGACCCTCGGCGTCCCCGAGGGCACCGTCGCGATCCTGTACGCGCCCACCCACCGCGACTACCGGCGCACCCAGCACTCCGCCCTGGACCTGGAGCGCGTCGTGCGCCGCCTCGGCCCGCGCTTCGTGGTGCTGGCCCGCGCCCACCCCCGGCACGGCGGCCCGCTCGCCACGTCCGCCGGCCGGGTGCTGGACGTCAGCGACCACCCGCACGTGGAGTCGCTGTGCCTGGCCTCGGACGCCCTGGTCACCGACTACTCGTCGCTGATGTTCGACTACGCGGGCCTCGACCGCCCGATCGTGGTCCACGCCGCCGAGCGGGAGGCGTACGAGGCGGCCCGGGGCACCTATGTCGACCTGCGTTCCTTCCCGCCGGGTGCGATCGCGCGGGACGAGGACGAGCTGATCGGCGTGTTCGCGAGCGGCGACTGGGCGGGCACCCGGTCGGCGCGGCTGCGGGCCGCCTTCCGCGAGCGGTTCTGCCCCTACGACGACGGCCGCGCCGCCGAGCGCGTCGTACGCCGGGTGGTGCTGGGCGAGACGGACCTGCCGCCGGTCGTCCCGCTCGCCCGGCGCGGCCCCGCGCCCTCCCCTGCCGCGGCTCTCGCGCGGGCCCCGCTGACCACGGTGCCGCCACCGGCGGGTCCGCGCACCGTCACCGACAGCCTCTGAACCCGAGAGCCCGAGACAAAGACCCGAGAGAAAGAGCAGTATGCCCCGCTTCAGCATCATCGTCCCGTCCCATGGGGTCGCGGGGCGGCTCTCCCAGGCACTGGACTCGGTCCTCGGCCAGTCCTTCGGCGACTTCGAGCTGATCCCGGTCTGCGACGGCCCGGATTGCGCCGCGGCGGACGTCGCCGGGGAGCACGCCGAGCGGGACTCCCGGGTGACGCCCGTGCACTCGCCGCCGACGGCCGGTCTGGCCGGGGCGCGCAACGCCGGGATGCGGGCGGCGACCGGCGCGTACCTGCTGTTCCTCGACGGCGACGACGCCCTCGTGCCGGGGGCGCTGGCGGCCCTGGACGCACGCCTCGCGGACACCGGCGGTGTCGACGTCATGTACTTCGAGTACGAGCGGGTGCCCTGGTGGGAGGGCGAGACCACCAACCCGGCCGCGCCGCTGCTGGCGAAGACCCCGGACGGCGCCTTCGCCCCCGACCGCGCCCCGCACCTGACCGGCGTGCACCTGCCCGCGTGGAGCGCGGTGCACCGCCGTACCTTCCTCACCGAGCGCCGGCTGGACTTCCCCGGGGGCCACTTCACGGACGTCGGCTTCGGCGCCCGGGTCGCTGCGCGCGCCGAGCGGGTGGCGGTGCTGCGCGAGGTGGTCGTACGGCACCGGGTGCGGCGCCAGGGCAACCGGCTGAACCTGCCCGGCGAGCACCACGCGGACCTGCTCGACCAGGCCGAACTCGCCCTCGCGCACGCCGTCGAGCGGGGCCTGCCGCCCGAGCGGCGCGGCCTGCTGTTCGAGCAGCTCTTCGCGGCGGTCCTGAAGACGGCCACCCACCCCCGGCGCCTGACCCGGCGGGGGCGCCGCGCCTTCTACCGCCGGGCCGGCCGCCTGTACCGGCGTCACCGCCCCGCGGGCTTCCGGCCGCCGGGCGGACGGCTCGGCGTGCAGCACCGGCTGCTGGCGTCGGGGTCGTACACCGCCTTCCGCGCGCTGCGCGCCGCCAACCGGACGGCGACCGGCGTCCTGCGCCGCCTGCCGTGGCCGCGCGGGCTGCGCACCCGCCTGCGCTACCGCCGCCACCTGCGCCGCCCGCTGGATGCGAACCTCGTCGTGTACTGCGCCTACTGGGGCCGCGGTTACGCCTGCAACCCGGCCGCGATCCACGCCAAGGCCCGCGAACTCGCCCCGCACCTCAGGTCGGTGTTCCTGGTCGAGCCGGACCAGGCGCACACCCTGCCGGACGGCGTCGACCACGCGGTCGTCGGCAGCCACCGGTACTGGGAGGTGCTGGCCCGCGCCACGTACCTGGTGAACAACGCCAACTTCGCCGAGGGCGTGGTCAAGCGCCCCGGCAGCGTGCACCTGCAGACGCAGCACGGCACGCCGCTGAAGACGATGGGCGTGGACCAGTCGACGTACCCGGTGGTGGCGGCGGCCACCGGCAGCTTCACCAAGCTCCTCGCCCGCGTGGACCGCTGGGACTTCAACCTCTCCGCCAACCGGCACTCCACCCAGATGTGGGAGCGCGCCTTCCCCGGCTCCTACGAGCACCTGGAGTACGGCTACCCGCGCAACGACGTCTACTGCACGGCGACCGCCGGGGACGTGGCCCGGGTGCGGCGCGAACTGGGCGTCCCGGAGGGGAAGACGGCGGTCCTGTACGCGCCCACGCACCGGGACTGGGAGACCGGGTTCGGCGCGGGCGGCCTGGACCTGGAGGCGTTCTGCGAGGCGGCCGGCGAGGACGTCGTGGTGCTGCTGCGCGCCCACTACTTCTACGACCGGGGCGGGAGCCGGGAACGCACCGGCCGGGTCGTCGACGTGACCGGGCACCGCTCCTCGGAGGACGTGTGCCTGGCCGCGGACGCGCTGGTCACCGACTACTCCTCCATCATGTTCGACTACGCCAACCTGGACCGCCCGATCGTCGTGTACGCCGACGACTGGGACGTGTACCGGGAGACCCGCGGCGTCTACTTCGACCTGATGGCGGCACCCCCGGGACCGGTGGCGCGCACGTCCGAGGAGCTGGCCCGCGTCTTCGCCGACGGCACCTGGGCGGGCCCGGAGTCGACGGCGCTGCGGGCGGCCTTCCGGGAGCGGTTCTGCGAGTTCGACGACGGCCGGGCCGCCGAACGCGTCGTGCGCCGGGTGCTGCTCGGCGAGCCGCCCGAGGCGCTGCCGCCGGTGCTCCCGCTCGCGGAGCGCGTCCCGGCCCCCGCCGCCGCCACCCACGAGAGCCTCGCAAGGAGCTGACCCCGCCGTGCCCCGCTTCAGCGTCATCGTCCCCTGCTTCAAGGTGCAGGGCTTCCTGCGCGAGTGCCTCGACTCGGTGCTGGACCAGTCCTTCCGGGACATCGAGGTGATCGCCGTCGACGACTGCTCCCCGGACGGCTCCGGCGCGATCCTGGACGAGTACGCCGCCCGCGACGACCGGGTGCGGGTGCTGCACCTGGCGGAGAACGCCGGCCTCGGCCGGGCCCGCAACGCCGGGCTGCCGCACGCCACCGGCGACTACCTCTTCTTCCTCGACAGCGACGACACCCTCACCCCGGGCGCCCTGCGCGCGATGGCCGACCGGCTCGCGGAGACGGACGGCCCGGACGTGCTGGTCTTCGACTACGCGCGCACCTACTGGTGGGGCGGCACCCGGCGCAACGTCCTGGCCCGGGTGCTCGCGGAGGCGGGCGACGGCACGTTCACGGCGGCCGGGCATCCCGAGATCCTCGACCTGCTGATGGTCGTGTGGAACAAGGTCTACCGCCGCGACTTCGTCGAGCGGGAGGGCCTCACCTTCCCGCCGGGCTACTACGAGGACACGCCCTGGACCTTCCCGGTCATGTTCAGCGCGGAGCGGATCGCCGCGCTGGACCGCATCTGCCTGAACTACCGCCAGCGCCGCCAGGGCAACATCCTGTCCACGACCAGCCGCAAGCACTTCGACGTCCACGCGCAGTACGAGCGGGTCTTCGCCTTCCTGGACGCCCGTCCGGAACTGGCGGCCAGGTGGCGGCCGTTCCTGCACGCCAAGATGGGCGAGCACTGCCTGGACATCCTGTCCAAGCCGGACCGGCTGCCGCCCTGTGACCGGGCCGAGTTCTTCCACCGCACCGCCGGGATGTTCCGCGCCCACCGGCCCGGGGACGCGGCGGTCCCGGCCGAACTCCGGGTGCTGGAGGGGTCGTACGCCGCCTACCGGGTGCGCCGGGAGTCCGGGCGGGCGGCACGGGAGCTGGAGCGCCGGACCCGGCCGGCGCGTACCGCGGCCGCCGGGCGGCTGCGCCGGGCGGCGAGCACCCTGCACGTGCGCCGTCCCCTCGACCCGGACCTCGTCGTGTACTCGGCGTTCTCCCACCGGGGCGTGCTCGGCGACCCCGCCGCGATCCACCGCGCGGCCCGTGAACTCGCCCCGCACCTGCGCGGGGTGTGGGTGGTGCGGGACGAGGAGAGCGCGGCGGACCCCGCGCTGCTGCCGCCGGGCACCGAGCACGTGGTCCTGGGCAGTGCCGCCTACCGGCGGGTGACCGAGCGGGCGGCGTTCTTCGTCAACAACGTCAACTGGCCCGGCACGGTGGCCAAGCGGCAGGGCACCGTCCACCTCCACACCCACCAGGGGACGCCGCTCAAGCGCATGGGCGTCGACCTGCTGGACCGGCCCGGCGCCCGGCACGGGCTGGACGTGCCGCAGATGCTGCGCCGCGCCGACCGCTGGGACCACAGCCTGGTCGCGAGCCGGTACGCGGAGCGGGTCTGGGAGCGGGCCTACCCCTGCCACTTCACGTCCGCGCGCACCGGCAGCCCGCGCAACGACGCCCTGGTCAACGCCGGTCCCGAGGACGGGCGGCGGGTCCGCGAGCGGCTCGGTGTCCCCGACGGCCACACCGTCGTGCTGTACGCGCCGACCCGCCGCGAGTACCGGCGCGGCGGGCTCGTCGAGCGCCTCGACGTGGCCCGGCTCGCCGCCGACCTGGGCGAGGGCCACACCCTGCTCGTCCGCCTGCACCCGTCCCTCGCCACCGGTCCGGCGCGCGGCCTGGGCCTCGCGGAGCTGCACCGGCGGGGCGTGGTGGTCGACGCGACGGACGAACCGCACGTCGAGGACCTGATGCTCGCCTCGGACCTGCTGATCACCGACTACTCCGCCCTGATGTTCGACTACGCCGTCCTGGACCGCCCGATCCTGATCCACGCCGAGGACTGGGGCCCGTACTCGGCGGCCCGCGGCACGTACTTCGACGTCACCGAGGAGGCACCCGGGCACGTCTCGCGCTCCTACCGGGAGCTGGCGTGGCTGCTGGCGTCCGGGGCCTGGCGGGACGAGGAGGCGGCACGGCTGCGGGCGTCCTTCCGCGCCCGGTACTGCGAGTACGAGGACGGGAGGGCCGCCGAACGGGTGGTGCGGACGCTGCTCCTGGGCGAGCCGATGCCCGCGGCGGAGCCCTCCGGCGTCCCCGGCTCCCGCGCCGTCCCGTCCGGACGCGACCTGCTGCCCTCCACATGAGACCCGGCAGCCGGGTGAGCGGTCGGGTGCCGGGGGCTCCGGGGGTGCTGGGGGTGCTGCTCCTGGCCGCCGTGTTCGCCGCCCTCCAGCTGGCGAACGTCACCGGCCGGGACACCCCCGACACCAGGAACTACCTCTCGTACGCCCTGAGTCTGACCGGTGAGAGCAAGCACGCGGCGGCGACGGCCACCATCGACTACGTGTGCGCGGGCCGGGCGGAGCGGGCCCGCCGGGACCAGAGCGTGCACGTGGTCCGCTTCCACCGCCCCGACCCCACCGCCGGGGTGTTGGCCGAGTGCCGCGAGCAGGAGTGGGCGGCGGTCCGGCCGCGGCTGGCGGCCGGGCAGACCGGCGGGCACACCGTGCCGTTCATGTCGGAGCGCTTCATGGCGATCTTCGAGGCGCGGCCGGGCTATCCGGCGTTCCTGGTGCCGTTCGTCCTGGCCTTCGGGGTGACGTGGGGCCTGTGGACGGCGGGCGTCGTCGTGGCGTGCGCGGGCGGCGTCCTGGTCCTCCTGATCCTGCGGACCCTGTCGGTGCCGGTGCCGCTCGCGCTGGCCGGGCAGGCGCTGTACTACGTGCTGCCGTGCGGGACGACCGCGATGCGCCCGATGACCGAGGGCCTGCTGATGGCGCTGACCCTGGCGGCGGTGTGGGGCTGCGCGCTGGTGCTGCGGGCGGGCCGCACCCGTGCCGGGCTGCTGCTGGTGGCCGGGGCGCTGCTCGCCCTGTTCACGGTCAAGCACTCCCAGGCGCTGTTCCTCGGCCTGTGCCTGGCGGCGGCCGGCGGGGTGATCGCCCTGCGGCGGTACCGGCGGCGGGCTCGGCGGCTGCGAGGCCGGGGCGGTCCGGCCTCCCGGGAGGTGTCGGCGCTCGCGGCCGTCGGCCTGGCCGGTGCGGTCGCGACCCTGCTGCTGGCGCGGCTGCTGCACTACCCGTCCGAGGCGGACAGCCTCCAGGACCTGCTCACCGATCACTTCAACCGCCCCGACCGGAAGCATCCGTGGCCGGAGTTCTGGCAGTTGCAGGGCAACTTCTGGGTGGAGTGGCTGCGCCGGCAGGCGTGGCAGCCGCTGTTCGTGGCGGCGCTGGCCGCCGGGGCGTGGGGCGCGCTGCGGCGCGGGGGTGCGGTCGGCGGCTTCCTGGTGGCGGCGGCGTGCACCGGGCTCCTCACCCAGGCCGGGCACCCGGACATCAACATCTGGGGCGAGCGGCTGATCGTGCTGGCGTGGCTGCTGCCGGTGGTGGGGGTGCCGCTGCTGCTGGAGCCGGTGGTGCGCGGCGGGCGGGTGCCGCTGCCGGCGCAGGAGCAGCGGGACCGGGCGGGCGCGGTCGGCTGAGCGTCCCGGGCGTCCTGGGTGTCCCGGGCGTCCGCCGCCCGGGTGACTTGGACCGGTGAGCGATTGGCGGGGGTGACCCCACCGGGAACATACGCCAAATGTCCCGAATGCCCCACACCTCCTCTGCTTCGTGAGCGCCGACGTCCTCGTCCGGCGGCCCGTGCGCGGTGCGACGGCACTGCGCGGCGGACGCGCCTGGCGCCCCACCCCCTACCAGGTCGCCGGATTCCTCTTCTTCCTCGTGCTGACGCTGGCGTACTGGGCGGTGCCGCTGTGCTGCGACGCGGGCCAGCACGCCGCCGTCGTCGAGCGGCTGAAGGCGGACCTGCTCCACCCGCGTCACCCGATGGCCGACCTGCCGGGCGCGGGCAGCGCGTACTACTCGCCGTACGCGGTGGCCGAGGGCGTGTTCGCCCGGCTGACGGGGCTGGGCGGCTGGGAGGTGGTGCGGCTCGCCGGGCCGCTGAACCTGTTGGTGCTGCTGACCGGCCTGAACCGCTTCGTCCGGGTACTGACCCCGCGTCCGTGGGCGCCGGTGCTGGCACTGGGCGCGATGACCCTGCTCTGGGGCACGGAGCGGGCCTGGTGGAGCGGCTACCTCGGGCTGATGTCGATGACGGGCAACCTCGGCTACCCGTCGACCTTCGCGATCGGGCTGACCTTCTGGGCCTGGGCGCTGACCGGGGCGCGGGCACGGGACGGGCGCCGGGTGCGGTACGTGGGGCCGAGCGGACTGCGCGGCCTGCCCGGATACGGGGCGCTGGGCGTCCTGTACGGCCTGATCCTCCTCGTCCACCCGATCACCTCGGTGGCGGCGGCGCTCGGCGCGGTGGCGCTGGTGGCCGGATGGCAGCGCGGGTGGCGCGGGCCGGTCGTGGGGCGGTGGGCGCTGACCGGCGCCGTGGCGGTGGGGGCGGCGGCGGCCTGGCCGTACTTCGACGTGTTCGCGCTGGCCGGCGACGACAGCATCGATGCGATGCACCGGGTCCTGTACCTCGACCTGCCCGGGGAGTTCTGGCTGGCCCTGCTCGGCCTGCCGGCCCTGTGGGCGCGCGGACGCCGCTCGCGCCGGGACCCGCTGGTGCTGATGTTCGCGCTGGACTGCGCGGTGGTGGCGTACGGCTGGTTCAGCGGGCACTACACCTACGGCCGGATCCTCGGGCTCACGCTGGTGCCGTTGCAGTTCGCCCTGGCGGTGGAGCTGGCCGCGCCCCGGCCGTGGGGGCGGTGGCGGGCCGTGCTGGGCTGGACCGCGACCGCGGGCGCCCTGCTGGGGTTCCTCGCGGTCCACGCGGGGGCGGTGGTGCCGCGGGCGCTGGACCCGGTCGGCTTCGAGCAGCCGCCGGACTGGCCGACGTACACGTGGGCGGCGCGGCACATCGGCCCCGGCGAGGTCGTGATCACCGACGGCTACTACGCCGGGCACGCCATCGCCGGGTACGGGCCGAACCTCGCGGCGCCCGCCTGGCCGGACCCGGCACTGGACGAGCGGGAGCGCGGGCGGCGGGTGGCCGACGTCAAGGCGTACCTGGCGCCCGGCTCGACCCGCGCCGAGCGCGCCGCGGTCGTCCGCCGCTACCACGTCCGCTGGCTGCTGCTGACGCGCTGGCACCCGGTGCCCGAGGAGGCGGTGGTGGTGGCGTGGAGCGAGCGGACGGGGGAGGTGCTGGCGCGGGTCGGGTGAGCGCTTGTGGTGCGAGCGTGACTACTCGATGACGAGGTCGACCGGGATGTTGCCGCGGGTGGCGTTGGAGTAGGGGCAGACCTGGTGGGCCTGCTCGACCAGCTTGCGGCCGGTCTCCTCGTCGAGGCCCTCGGGCAGCTCGACCCGGAGGGTGACGGCGAGCGCGAAGCCCTCGCCCTGCTTGCCGATGCCGACCTCGGCGGTCACCGCGGCGTCGCTGACGTCGACCTTCGCCGCCCGGCCGACCACGCCGAGGGCGCTGCCGAAACAGGCCGCGTACCCGGCGGCGAAGAGCTGCTCGGGGTTGGTGCCCTGCCCGTTGCCGCCCATCTCGACGGGGACGCCGAGGGCGAGGTCGAGCGTGCCGTCGGAGCTGACGGCACGGCCGTCGCGGCCGTGGGTGGCGGTGGCGGCGGCGGTGTAGAGCGCGTCCATGGGAGAACCGTCCCTTTCAGGAGTTCGGGAGGGGCCTGTGTGCCCGACAGCCCCAAGTAGAGCACGCCATTTGATTGCACGCAACTAGATTGTGCACAACTAAATAGCGGACAAGGTCGGTCGGCTACCCTGGAGCGCATGACCACGCCCGCGACCGAGCCCGAGGCGGCGCCTGCGGCGGAGCCCGCAATGGAGCCCGCGGCGGAGCCCGCAACCGACTGGCTCCGCCTGGACCAGCAGATCTGCTTCTCGCTGAGCGCCGCGTCGCGCGCCTTCGGCAGCGTCTACCGCGTGGTCCTCAAGGATCTGGGGCTCACCTACTCCCAGTACCTGGTGCTGCTGGTGCTGTGGGAGCACGGCGAGCTGCCCGTGAAGAGGCTCGGCGAGCACCTCCGTCTCGACTCCGGCACGCTGTCGCCGCTGCTCAAGCGGCTGGAGGCGGCCGGTCTGGTCCGGCGCGAGCGCAGCACGCGCGACGAGCGGTCGGTGGAGGTGCGGCTGACCGAACAGGGCACGGCGCTGCGCGGGCGGGCCGTCGAGGTGCCCCGCCGGATCGCCGCGGCGACCGGCCTGGACCTGGCCGAGGTCCAGGGCCTGCGCGCCCGCCTCGACCGGCTCACGGCGGCGCTGGACGGGTACGGCACCGGTCCGGCACCCGAACCGTCCTGAGGGGTGCGGCCGCCCGGCGGGCGCCGCGATGACGGATCATGGCTACCAAGGACCACCGAACGAAGGGGACAGCCGCAATGACCTGGCTGATCACCGGCGGCGCCGGATACATCGGGGCGCACGTCGTACGGGCGATGACCGAAGCGGGCGAGAAGGCCGTGGTCTACGACGACCTGTCCACGGGGATCGCCGAGCGCGTGCCCGACGGTGTGCCCCTGGTGGTGGGCTCGGTCCTGGACGGCGAGCGGGTCGCCCGCGCCCTGGCCGACCACTCCGTCACCGGCGTGGTGCACCTGGCCGCCAAGAAGCAGGTCGGCGAGTCGGTGGACCTGCCGCTGCACTACTACCGGCAGAACGTGGAGGGCCTGCGCGTCCTGCTGGACGCGGTCACCGCGGCCGGGGTCCCGTCCTTCGTCTTCTCCTCCTCCGCCGCGGTGTACGGCATGCCCGACGTCGACCTCGTGACCGAGGAGACGCCCTGCGTGCCGATGTCGCCGTACGGCGAGACCAAGCTGGCCGGCGAGTGGCTGGTCCGGGCCACGGGCAAGGCGACGGGCCTCGCCACGGCCTCCCTCCGGTACTTCAACGTGGCGGGCGCGGCGGGCCCGGACCTGGCCGACACCGGCGTCTACAACCTCGTCCCGATGGTCTTCGAGAAGCTCACGGAGTCCGCGGCCCCCCGGATCTTCGGCGACGACTACGCGACGCCGGACGGCACCTGTGTGCGCGACTACATCCACGTCGTCGACCTGGCCGAGGCCCACGTGGCCGCGGCCCGCGCCCTCCAGTCCTCCCCCGGCCGCACCCTCACCCTCAACATCGGCCGCGGCGAGGGTGTCTCCGTCCGCGAGATGATCGACCGCATCAACGCCGTCACCGGCTACGACCAGCCCCCGACGGTGACCCCGCGCCGCCCCGGCGACCCGGCGCGCGTCGTCGCCTCGGCCGACCGCGCCGCCGTCGAACTGGGCTGGAAGGCCAAGTACGACGTCGAGGACATGATCACGTCGGCGTGGGCGGGCTGGGTACGGCTGCACCCGGAGGCGGCGCGGGACTGACGCCCCGGGGCGTCACCGGGTCGAGGAGACCTGCTCGCGCACCCAGGCCGGGGCGGGATTGGTGTAGGCCCGGCCCGCCACGAGCAGCGTGGGCACGGTCTCGTTGCCGCCGTTGACCTCGCGCACCGCTGCCGCCCCGGCCTCGTCCCGCCAGATGTCGACCCAGTGCAACCGCCGCGCGCTGCGCCCCAGCCGGAGGCGCAGCCGCAGGCAGTAGGTACAGCCCGGCCGCCAGTACACCACCGGCCGCCCGTCCGCGGCACTGCGCCGCCGCGCCTCCAGCGCACCGACAGACCTGGGGAACACCAGGGGCGAGGTCAGCCCGGCCAGCAGCACGAACACCACCAACAGCACGGCACCCGTCCCCGGGCGCCCCTGCACGATCGGCCCGGTCGCGGCCCCCGCCCCGGCGATCAGCAGCAGCACCGGGCCCGTCCACGCCCGCCTCATCGGGCCCGCCCCGGGGTCCCGCGGTGCCCGGCTTCCCGAGCGGCGTGCTCGACCCGGTCCCGGTACGTCTCCCACCACGCCGCGTCGGCCGACGGCACACCCGCGTTGTCCTCGCGCATGCCCACGGCACCGTCCGTCAGCTCCCGGACGATGTCGGCATGACCGGCGTGCCGGTGGGTGTCGGCGATCACGCGGGTGGCGGCATGGTGCAGGGTCACCTCGTCCTTCCCCTCGTCCCACCAGGGCACCCTGCCGACCGTGTCGAGCGCCAGCGCGTCGATCGTGGCGTCCGCGTGGACCCACGCCCGGCGGTACAACTCCACGACGAACGCGCGCGACTCGTCCGCGGTGACCCACATGTCCGCGTTGGGCTCGGCACCGTCCGCGAGCCAGGGCAACGGCTCACCGGACGGCCGCCCGAAGGTGTCGCCGAGATAGCCCAGTTCCACGGTGGCAGCATGCTTCACCAGCCCGAGGAGGTTGGTACCGGTCGGCGTCGCCGGACGCCGTACGTCGTACTCCGAGAGCCCTTCGAGCTTCCAGAGCAGGGCGTCGCGGGCGGACTGGAGGTAGAAGCGGAGATCGGCCTTGGGATCTGTCGGGGTCATGGGGCCAGTTTCCCGCTCCTGTCCGGAACCGTCGATCACTTGGGCAATGTCGTCGAAGTGACGAATCTTCAGAGGAGCTGGCCCAGTGCGGATCTACCTCAGTGTGGACATGGAAGGCATAACAGGGCTCGTCGACGCCGACGACGTCCAGCCCGACGGCCGGGACTACGAACGCGGTCGCCGGATGATGGCGGAGGACGTCAACGCCGCCGTCCGAGGAGCGCTCACAGCCGGTGCCACGCACATCACCGTGAACGACGCGCACGGCCCGATGCGCAACCTCCTGCCGGAGGCGCTGCACCCGGCCGCCCGCCTCGTCCGGGGCAAGCCGAAGAACATGGGCATGCTCCACGGTCTGACCGGCGCGTACGAAGCCGTGGTCTGCGTCGGTTACCACTCCCGGGCCGGTGCGCTCGGTGTGCTGAGCCACAGTTTCATGGGGCACGAGATCGAGGACATGTGGCTCGACGGCCGACCGGTGGGGGAGATCGGTCTCGCCCACGCGACGGCGGCCGCTCTCGGTGTTCCGGTCGCGGTCCTCACCGGCGACGACCGGGCCTGCGAGGAGATGACGGAATGGGACCCCTCGGTCAGCACCGTGGCCGTGAAGTACGCCCACGACCGTTTCGCTGCCGAACTACGTCCGGCGGACGAGGCGCGTAAGGCGATCGAGGAGGCCGTTTCCACCGGCCTGGCCGGATCGAGGCTCCCGGCGGCGAATCCGGACCCGGCCGTCCTCACGGTCCGATGGCAGTCGGCCTCAGTGGCCTCGGCACTTCAGGGAATCCCCGGGGTCACCGCCAAGGACTCCCGGACCGTGCAGGCACAGGGCGCGCTGCCCGGCCTCTACCGTCAGTTCGGAGTCTGGATGCGGGTGGCGGCTTCCATGACCAACCAGCAACCGTATTGCTGACCACAGTGCACGGACCATGGCCGGAGCCCACAGACGAATCCCGCTCCCACAGGAGCGGGATTCGTCCGCGCCCCGCGTAGCCGACCGCGGGTACCGTTCTGGTGTCGAAGCAGAACAGGAGCCAGTATGCACGCCCTGCCTGAAGACCACACCGGCGTCCGGCTCGCGCGCCTGCGCCGAGAGCGCCACCTCACTCAAAGGGCCCTGTCGGACCTCGCAGCGGTCCCCTACAGCACACTGACGAAGACGGAACAGGGAGTTCTGCCCGCCACTCCGCACGTCGTCGCCGCGTGCGCACGAGCCCTGCGCGTGGAGGTCGCCACGATCATGGGGCAGCCCAGCCCTACGCGAGTGAGCTGCGCGCCGATGAACTTGACGTCCTGATAAGGCCGATTCGGGAAGCGCTGGACGTCTACGACCTCGGCCCGGACCCGGACATTCGGCCTCGTCGTCCCGAAGAGTTGCTGGACGAGGCGGAGGCGCTGTGCGCCGCGGTCCGCGCGGGCGAGATCAAGCGAGCCGCGAACGACGTTGCCGGCCTCATCGAAGAGGGAACGACCGCGGCTCACGACAACGCCACCACCGAGGGCTGGCTCACCCTCGCGTCTCTTTACCGGACTGCCTACGACGTCGCCGCCAAGCTCGGCTTTCCAGACTTGGCGCAGCTGTCCCTGACCCGCATGGATTGGGCCGCACAGCGCGGATCCGATGCGGTCCTCGGCGGCATGTACCAGTACCTTCGCGCGCTCACCTACTTGCGGGAGGGCAAGTACCGCACGGGGCGACGGCTCGTGTCGATGGGTCTGTCGACACTGCAGCAGGCGGAGGAGTCCCGGGAACTGCAGGTTGTCAGGGGACAAATGCACCTCGGCGCGGCGGTCATGGCCGGCCGGGCGCACAACGAGCACCAGGCACTTGAGCATCTGAGCGAAGCCGAGCGGATCGCAGCCGGGACGGGTGAGTCGGTCCAGGTGCACTGGCTCGCCTTCGGACCGACCAACGTCCGAGTCCATCGGGTCTCCGTCCTGGCCGAACTGGACAAGTACGGTGAAGCTGTCGAAGCGGGGGGCAGACTGTCCATCCCGCGCGACTGGCCCAAGTCGCGGACCAGCCACCACTTCGCGGAAGTCGCGCGTGCCCAGATGTGGACGGGCAAGACCGACGCATCGTTCAAGAGTCTGCTCATGGCCAGGAGAACGGCCCCGCAACAGGCCAAGTACCACCCCACCGTGCGAGAGACCTATGCCGGTCTGGAAGGCGCGCGCCGTCGGCTCCCCGACAGCTTCCTGTCGTACGGCGCTTGGCTGGGCACTTCTGCATCACACTGAGCCACTCCGGGACGCAACGTCATCCTTTGGCCCCCGCTGTCACCAACGCGTGGTAACTGGCGCCTAGTTGCGTCGGCACCATGTCGTCACTGCCCGCTTCGACATGGAGCCGACCATGACGATGACATCTGTGACGGCCCAGGAGCGCACCTGTCGACGCGCTCCTGCGGACGTCATCCCGAAGCCGTGCCCCACCACGGCCCAACGCCCGGACGGGGAGGTGATGAGCGAGCGTTTAGAAGTACCCCCCTGTCGAGGAGTGGAACTGCTCCGCCGTGAGGACGCATGCCGAGTGGGTGCCATGCGCCGGATCGCAGCGGCGCGGCTGCGGTACTGCGGATTGCAGGCGATGACGGACGACGTCGTGGTCATCGTCTCTGAGCTGCTGACCAACGCACTGCTGCACAGCGGTGCCACGACCATCAGGCTGACCATCACCTTCGAGAACTGTTCGCTGCACATTGCAGTGCACGACGGCATGCCTGGCCGGGCCACGCCAAGAGCAGCGGACGACAGCGACAGCGAGTCCGGGCGGGGCCTGGTTCTCATCAACGCCCTTGCCACGGAAGCCGGCGGTGAGTGGGGAACCGCCGACGACGGCGCAGAGACCTGGTGCCGTCTCCCCGTTTGCGCCGAGGAGCGGCCGTGGACTCCCACCGCCATCGCCAGGTGCCCCCAGGAGGCGACGTGATCGTGCCCCCCCTCCCGTACAGCCCGTTCGGACGGACGAGCAGGACTCCCAGCCCCCCGCGTGCCTCGTCCGAGTACGGCCTGATCCCCTTCGTCACACAGCGGGAAGGGGAGGACGAGGCGCCGGACAACCTCGTCATTCTCGAGAACACTCCTGGGCGGTTCCGCCTCTACTACTCCGACGAGGACCCCGCCCAGGACCGGGACATGCGCGGCGTGCTGGTGACGCGCTGCTCGTTCAACCCCGTCGACAACGACGGCCGTATGACGGGGAAGCCTCTGTGGAAGATGATCCATCCCCACCGGCAGATCATGACAATGCAGAACATGCGCTGTCAGGTCTGCGCCGGACCCGCTCGCACCCGCCTCGGCTACATCTTCCTCTTCGCCCCGAAGGACCTGGCCCCCGATACATCGCACGTTCTGACGAACCAGCCACCCGTCTGTCCGAAGCATGCCCGCGCAGCAGCTGCGCTCTGCCCACCCCTCGGAACCGACCCAACGGTATTCCTGACCCAGAGCGCTCCCCTCTACGGCGTCCACGGCACGCTCTACGGCCCGGGTGCCGAAGGGGTGCTTGCGGTGGACCGGCCGGTCGATCCGCTGCCGTACGGACACCGGGACCTGCCGCGCTTCCTCGCATCGCAGGTGATCCGCCGTCTCGGGTCCTACAGGGCCGTCGGCCTCGGACAACTGCTCCACAGTCTGGCCACGTCCGGCTGAGCACCACCCAAGCGCCCTGCGCCTCACACACCACACACAAGGAGTCCTTGTGACAACCACCGCAACGCAACCCGTCCCGCGTCCCCCTTGGGGCACGGCCCGGCTCTCGCCGTACCCGACCACCATCCACCGCCCGCACACCACAGTCGTCATCGACCCGCGCACACAGCTCGGGGCCTACCGCGACCGTTGCGGAAATGTGGTCGAGATGGGCAAGCACGGCACCAGTTCCGGCACCGAGACATCGACGGTCACGAACTCCGACTCCGCGAACGACCAGGGTCACGACCAGGACAGCCAGCAGGACTGATGGCCGCGCCTGAGAAGAGTCCCGTTCTGGTGGCCACTGATGCGGACGACATCACCGCCGACATGGTGATCACCGAACTGAACCGGCGGGGAGTACCGGTGGTCAGGTTCAATCCAGCGGACATCGGCACGAACCTCACGCTTTCTGCTCGTTTTGGCGCTTGCCCGGCCCTCCTGGCCGGGCAGGTCCGCACTGCGTCGAGGACTGTCGACCTGACCGATGTGCGAGCGGTGTACTGGCGCCGCCCCACGTGGCCCGCCTTCCCGCACCACAATGACGATGACGCGCGATTCGCCTCCGCCCAGGCCCGTCATGGCCTCGGTGGCGCTCTCTACTCTCTTGAGGGCCCGTTGTGGGTCAACCACCCGCTCCGGAACGCCGCCGCCGACTACAAACCCGTTCAATTCGCAGCCGCGGGGCGGCTCGGCCTCGCCGTACCGCCCACGCTCGTCACCAACGACACCGACGAAGCTCGACAATTCATCACCAGTCACGGCGATGTCATCCACAAGACGCCCAGGTGGACCCCGTACCGGCGAGGCGGCGTGCCCGTGACCGGGTGGACAGAGCCGGTCACTGCTGCCGAGATCGACGACGGCGTGAGCGTCACGCCCCATCTGTTCCAGGTCTGTGTGGACAAGGTCGCCGACGTACGGGTCTTGGTGGTGGGCCCCCAGGTCTTTGCAGTACGGATCGAGTCCGGCCTGCTGGACTGGCGCAAGGACTACTCCGCTCTGTCCTACACGGTTGTGGACCTGCCCAGCCAGGTGGAGACGGCACTTCACGCCTTTCTGGGCCACTTCGGGTTGGTGTCGGGGAGCTTCGATCTGGCAGTGGACCGGGAGGGTACTCACTGGTGGCTGGAGCTGAACCCGAACGGCCAATGGGCGTGGCTGGAGGAGGAGACCGGACTACGAATGTCCGCCGCATTCGCCGACCTGCTGACACGAGGAGAAGCCCCGTGACCGATACCGCGCCCGAACGCCGTGTCCTCGCCGACCGGCTGGAGAAGGCCGGCGCCCTCCGGACGCCCCATTGGCGGGCTGCGGTGGAATCCGTACCGCGGGAGCTGTTCCTCCACCCCGGCGTCTTCCTGCCAGTGGACGGTGGCCGCTGGCAGCCGGTCAACGCGCTGGGAACCGCTCCGGCGGAATGGACACGCATCGTCTACCGCAACGAGTCCCTGACGACTCAACTCGACGGCCATCTGACCACCGACCAGACCGATGAACCGGTGACAGGCGTACCCACGTCGTCATCCACCATGCCGACCACCGTGATCGGCATGATCGAGGAACTGGGCGTGGAGGAAGGACATCACGTACTGGAGATCGGCACGGGAACCGGATACTCCTCGGCACTGATGTGCCATCGCCTCGGCGAGGACAACGTGACAACCGTCGAAGTGGATCCGGACATTGCGGCCCGTGCGGACCTGGCACTCGAAACTGCCGGATATTCGACGTGGACCGTCACCGGGGACGGGCTCCTCGGCCACCCGACCCGCGCGCCGTACGACCGCGTCATCGCGACCTGTGCCGTCCGCCGCATCCCCCACACCTGGATCAGGCAGACCAAGCCGGGCGGAATCATCCTGGCCACTCTCGGCTCCTGGCCCTACGGCACCGGTCTCGCGAAGGTCACCGTCGGCGAGGGCGGCATCGCCGAGGGACGGATCATCGGCCGCTCGTCCTTCATGCAGGCGCGTTCGCAGTTCACCGCACCGGTGTCCGGCGATCTGTCGGCGCGGACGGCGTACGCCGACAGCGAGCGGGGAACGAAGCTACCGCCCACGATGCTGCACGAGTGGATGCCGGCCTTCCTCACTCAGCTCGCCGCTCCGGGGGCGCAGTTCATCCGGGCTGTGACGAGTAAAGGCAACCCACTCCTCTACGTCTTCGACCCTGATCGCGAGTCCTTCGCCGAATTCATCGCGAACGACACAGAATGGACAGTCCGCCAAGGTGGCCCCATCTCGCTGTGGGACGACATCGAACAGACGCTCGTCGCGTGGCGGGAGGCCGGGAGCCCCGACATCAGCGCCGTAAGGCTTCGCATCACCGAGCAGTCCCACACGTACTGGATCGGCGGGAGACCGGCGCTGCGCTGGCAGCATCGCGTCGTCTGACGATTGGATCGGTAGGAAGATGACCCGATGAACAGCGGAGGCTGTTTCACCGGCGTTCTCGGACTCGTCAGTAACTCGTCAATAATCTGGCGCGCGAGGGCAGGCTTTCGGACGAACAGGAGTCGTTCCGCCGCAGCAACAACAGCCGGTACGACTCCGCGTATGCCGACCCCTCGACCATCGCCCCCACCGTCTACGAGGACGAGGTGCAGGTCGTAGTCGTGCCATACGCACCGGATTCCGCCTCGGCGGATCAGGATTGACCGCTGCGCGGCACCCGCAAGTCCCACCGGGCGGCAACCTGGTGGGACTTGCGGGTGCCGGCTACCGACCCTGCTCGGTGATCATCTCGAGCATGGCCCGGGCCGTGTTGTTCTCGGAGTCGATGCCGTGGATCTCGGCGCCCTCGAAAGTGACGGCCTCGGCGCTGCGGGCGAACATGGCCTGCTCGTGCTCGGTGAGCGCGGCCTCGACGTCGCGGGGGTGGGCGGCGAGGGCCTTGGCGAGTTCGGCGCCGTCGAGCATGGCCAGGTTGGCGCCCTCGCCGTTCGGAGCCGCGAGGTGGGCGGCGTCGCCGATCAAGGTCACGCCCGGCGTCCGCTCCCATCGGTGCTCGGCCGGGAGCGCGTAGTGCGGGCGCAGCACAGGCGCCGTGTCGGCGTCCGTGAGCAGCGCGGTCAGCTCCGGCGCCCAGCCGTCGAACTCCCGCGCGATGCGGGCGGCCGCGGCGGAGGGGTGGGTGAAGTCGATGGCGGCGAACCACTCCAGCGGCCTGGACAGCGCCACGTAGGCGTGCAGCGTGTCGCCGCTCTCCCGGTGGGCGAAGATCTCCTTGCCCGGCGAGGGCGCGACCATCGACCCGCCGCCGACCATTTTCGCGGTGCCGGTGTGCCGGGTGTCGGCGTCGAACAGGTAGGTCTCGACGAACGACGTACCGACGTACTCGGGTGCGGCGTCCGACAGCAGCGCCCGGACCCGCGACCATGCACCGTCCGCGCCGACCAGCAGACTCGTGACCGCAGTACCGCCGTCGGCGAAGGTCACCTCGTGACGGCCCTCGGCGAGGGCCCGGGCACCGCTGGCCTTGCGCCCCCACTGGACCGTGCCGGCCGGGAGCGATTCGAGCAGGACGCGCCGCAGCTCCGCGCGCTGCACCTCGGGGCGTCCGCCCGTGCCGTCGTCGGCCATCTCGTGCAGGACCGTCCCGTCCTGTTCGACGAGCCGCATCGTCTGACGGCCCTCGATGACGACGGCGCGGAACTCGTCCATCAGGCCGGCCGCCTCCAGGGCGAGCTGCCCGTTGTGGTCGTGGATGTCGAGCATCCCGCCCTGCGCGCGTACCGCGGGGGATGATTCGGCCTCGTGGACGGTGACCGGGATGCCATGGACGTGCAGGACGCGAGCCAGTGTGAGTCCGCCGAGTCCGGCACCGATGATCGTGACGGGAGTGCGCATGGTGGCTCCTCGGGATCGGGGCCGCCCGGTGCTCCGCGGCGGCCGTCTCCGACAAGCTGCCAGGCCGCTCCGACACGGCTCCGACACCGGAACGACAACCACCGACAGCTGACCGACAGACGACGGCTCCCCACTCGGAAGCGCGACGGCCGGGGATGCGCTGACGTGCCGTCGACGCCCTCGGGGACGGCGAGCCCGAGCAGCCGGGCCACGGTGTCCACCGGCTCTTCCCGACTGCGGTCCGCCGCGACCCGCGCCCAGATTCCCCTCAGCACGTCCACGCCGTCGGCCAAAGGGCGTACCTCGGCCCAGAGGTCAGCAGTCCCGTCGGCACAGGGCTACCGTCTCTTCATGAACAAGGGCACCCTCACTGGCCGGACCGTCCGCCTCGTCCCACTCTCCGTGGACCACGCCGCTCCGCTCTTTCCTTCCGCCTCGGACCCGGAGGTGTGGCAGTGGATGCCCAGGCCGCGTCCCGAGTCTCTGACAGAGATGCGGACCATGCTCCGAGCGATGTTGGAGGACCCGGCACGTCAGTGCTTCGCCGTCCAACGCCTGGACGACGAAGCGGTGATCGGCTCGACCAGTCTGTACGAGCTCGACCTGGCACAGGGCCGTGCCGAGATCGGGGCAACATGGTTCGACCGCTCCTGCTGGGGCGGCCCCTTCAACGCCGAGTCCAAGCTCTTGCTGTTCAGTCACGCGTTCGACACCCTCGGCCTCGCCAGAGTCGCCCTGCGTACGGACAACCTCAACGAGCGGTCCCAGAAGGCTTTGACCCGCCTGGGCCTCGTCTACGAGGGGACACTGCGCAGCCACATGGTTCGCCACGACGGCACGCGTCGCGACTCGCTCTACTACAGCCTGCTCGCGGACGAGTGGCCGTTGGTCCGCGACGAGCTGCTCGCCAGGATCGCGGTCAAGGGGCGGCACGTCACAGGGCAATGAGCCCGGCCGACGTTTCCCTGAAGCCGCATGCGTCGAGGTAGAACGGGCGCAGGTCGTCCTCGAAGTCGACGTGCAGCCATTCGCACGCCGCCGCCCGGGCCTGCTCGGCGGCGACCGCGACCAGGTGGGCGCCGACTCCGCGTGACCGGCAGTGCCGGGCGACCACCGTGTCCAGGAGGAAGGCGTGTGCTCCGCCGTCCCAGGCGACGTTGACGAAGCCGACCAGCGAGCCGTCCTCCCAGGCGCAGACCCAGCCGAGGCTGTGCCGCTCCAGCTGGGTCCGCCAGTCGGCCCCGTCGGGCGGGTGGCCGAAGCCGTCGGCGTGCAGCGCGCCGAGGAGCACGTTGTCGACGTCTCCCCGCCACCGGTAGGTGATCGTCACGGTCCGATCGTAGGCCGACCCGGTCATGACGCACACTGCCGACATGGACCAAGAAGCTGGCACCTACGACCTGTTACTCCTCGGCGGCGGCTCCGGCGTCGGCAAGAGCACCGTCGGCTGGGAGGTGTCCGCGCTGCTGCGGGCGGCCGGAACAGCGCACTGCCTGACCGAGGGGGACGGCATGGACCAGATCCATGGGCGAACTACGCGGCGCTCGGTCAGCGCCGGCTGCTCTACACCACCACCGTGAGCATCCTCGAGGCGCCGATGATCGGGCGGGCCATGGGCGGGGACGAGGTCAGGGTCACCTGCGTGCTGCTGACCGCCGACGAGGCCACCGTGCGGCAACGGCTCGCCGTGCGCGAGACCGGATCGCAGCTCGGCGTCCACATCGAGCGGAGTCTGCGCATGGCGCGGCGGCTGGCCGAGGAGGCCCCCGTGGGCACGGTGCGGGTACCCACTGACGGCCGGGCGGTGCCGGACATCGCGACGCAGGTCGTCCGGCTCGCCGGCTGGTGAGGGGGGGGGCGAGCCTGCCCTCGATCCGCCCGGCGCCGACCGGTCAGAGCGCATGGAGCCCCTCGATCCGCTCGGCGCCGACCGCTCAGAGCGCCTTGAGCCCCTCCGCCGTGGCCCGGGCCAGCGATCCCAGGTAGCCCTTGGGCGGCTTCGCCCCGCGGACGACCACCGAGCGCCAGTACAGCGGGCCCGAGATCAGGTCGAGGGCCAGGTCGGTGTCGAGGCCGGGGCCCAGCTCGCCGCGTTCGGCCGCCGCCGCGAGGATCTTGCTGGCGACGCCGTCCTGGCCATCCCGCAGGGTCTTCTGCAGCGCCTGGGCGATGTCGGCGTTGCGGGCCGCCTCCGCCTGGAGGTCGGGGATGATCTGCGAGGCCACCGGGTGGCGCAGGGCACGGGACGTCACCTCGTACAGCAGCCGCAGGTCCCCCTCCAGGGAGCCGGTGTCCGGCGCGGGCAGGCCCTGCACGGCGAGCGCGGAGACGATGTCGAGCACCAGGTGCAGCTTGGAGCGCCAGCGCCGGTAGACGGCGGTCTTGCCGACCCTCGCGCGGCGCGCGATGCCCTCGATGGACATGCGGGCGTAGCCCACCGCCGCCAGCTCCTCGAAGACCGCCGCGCGAATGGCCTCGGTCACGTCCTCGCGGAGCACCGCCGCCCCGGCGGGGGCCCGGCGGCGCGGGCGCGGCGTCGGCTCGTCGGCGGCGGCGTTGGTCGTCATGCGGGTCAAGCATAGGGCGTCACGACGAAACGGTTGCGTTCCGGCGTTGCCACGGCCTACGCTCACGTCACGACGATACGGTGCCGTCCCGACGTAGATGAACACACACGGTCACCCAGGTGAACGACGGGCGTCGCCCTCTCGCCCCCTCCCCCGAGCGAAAGCACCGGATGTGAGCCAGGTCCTCGACCCCCCTCCCCCGACCCGGGCATCGACCCAGGCCGGCCCCCGCACCAGCGAATCCGGCCCCGCCGCCGAGACCGACCTCGCGGCGCTCGCCGCCCGGCACGGACTGACGGTCAGCGGTGCCCGCCCCTCCCTGCCCCAGTACGTCCGCGACCTGTGGGCGCGCCGGCACTTCATCGGCGCCTTCTCCACCGCCAAGCTCACCGCCCAGTACAGCCAGGCCAAGCTGGGCCAGGTCTGGCAGGTGATGACGCCCCTGCTCAACGCGGCGGTGTACTACTTCATCTTCGGCATGCTGATGAACACGAGCCGGGGCGTGGAGGACTTCGTCCCGTTCCTGGTCACCGGCGTGTTCGTGTGGACGTTCACGCAGAGCTCGATCATGGCGGGCACCCGCGCCATCTCCGGCAACCTCGGCCTCGTGCGCGCCCTGCACTTCCCCCGCGCCGCGCTGCCGGTGTCGTTCTGCCTCCAGCAGCTCCAGCAGCTGCTGTTCTCGATGGCCGCGCTCCTCGTGATCCTGCTGGCCTTCGGCGTGCCGCCCGCCCCGTCCTGGGTGCTCGCCCTCCCGGCGCTGGTGCTGCAGTTCCTGTTCAACACGGGCGTGGCGATGGTCATGGCCCGGGTGGGCTCGAAGATCCCCGACATGGCCCAGCTGATGCCGTTCCTGCTGCGCACCTGGATGTACGCCTCGGGCGTCATGTTCAGCATCGAGCACATGACCGGCCCGGACAGCGGCCTGCCGTCCTGGGTCGGCACCGCCCTCCAGCTCAACCCCGCCGTCGTCTACATCGACCTGATGCGCTTCGCCCTGATCGACACCTTCGGCTCGAGCCAACTGCCGCCCCATGTGTGGGCGCTCGCGGTGGGCTGGGCCCTGGTCGCCGGGATCGGCGGCTTCATCTACTTCTGGAAGGCCGAGGAGACGTACGGTCGTGGCTGACACCCCCGCTGACAACAGTCCCGCTGACAACAGTCCCGCTGACAACACCCCCGCCGAGCGCGTGCCCACCGTCGTCGTCGACGGCGTCGACATCGTCTACCGGGTCAACGGCACCGGCGCCGGACGCGGTACCGCGACCGCCGCCCTCAACCGCATCCTGCGCCGCAAGAAGACCGAGAAGGCCGCGGGCGTGCGCCGGGTGCACGCCGTGAAGAACGTGTCCTTCGTGGCGTACCGGGGCGAGGCCATCGGCCTGATCGGCACCAACGGTTCGGGCAAGTCGACGCTGCTCAAGGCGGTCGCGGGCCTGCTTCCCGTGGAGAACGGCCGCATCCACACCGACGGGCAGCCCTCCCTGCTCGGCGTCAACGCCGCCCTGATGAACGACCTGACCGGCGAGCGCAACGTGTACCTCGGCGGTCTGGCGATGGGCATGTCCCGCGCCCAGGTCAAGGAGCGGTACCAGGAGATCGTCGACTTCTCCGGGATCAACGAGAAGGGCGACTTCATCACCCTGCCGATGCGCACGTACTCCTCCGGCATGGCGGCCCGCCTGCGGTTCTCCATCGCCGCCGCCAAGGACCACGACGTCCTCCTCGTCGACGAGGCCCTGGCCACCGGCGACCGCTCCTTCCAGAAGCGGTCCGAGCAACGCATCCGGGAGCTGCGCAAGCACGCCGGCACGGTGTTCCTGGTCAGCCACAGCAACAAGTCCATCCGCGACACCTGCGACCGGGTGCTGTGGCTGGAGCGCGGTGAACTGCGGATGGACGGGCCCACGGAGGAGGTCCTCAAGGAGTACGAGAAGTTCACCGCGGGCCCGGGCCCGGCGGCGAAACCCAAGCCGCAGGCCAAGGCCGCGCCGAACGCGCCGAAGGCACCGAAGGCGCCGACAGCCGCGTGAGCGCAGCGTCCCGTCGCCCGGGAGGCGTACTCACAATTAACCCTTTTGCCCGATTGATGTCACGATGACCGAATAGCAGTCGACCACAGGAGTGCTCCGGGAGCGAGAAGGCGAAGGAGTCCCCGCGATGTCCGTCACCGCGATGCCCGAGACGGCCCCCGAGACGGCCCCCGACCTCAGCGTCATCGTCCACGGCCGCAACGTCCAGGACCACCTGCCCGCCCTCCTCGACTCCCTGGACGCCCATCCCCTCACCGGCGTCGAGGTGATCGTCGCCGCCGTCGGGGACTGGGCGCGGGAGGTCGCCGAGCGGCACGCCCCCGCCTTCACCGTGCTGCCCCTGCCGGACGGAGCCGGTGACGCGGCGGCCCGTTCGGCGGGGGCGGCCCGGGCGCGGGGCCGGTGGCTGCACTTCGTGCACGCCAAGGACGGGCTGCCCGTCGGCGCCCCGCCCGCCGTCGCCGAGCGCGCCGGTGCCCTCCCCGACGCCGTGGAGGTGCTGCTCCTCGACCACGTCCGCAGCTCCTGGCGGGTCTCGGGTCTGCCCTCCCCCGACGGCCCCCGCCTCGCCCGCGCGGGCCGCGCCGTGGAGGGCCTGGCCCTCGACGACCGCGCGGGGCTGCTCCGCCTCACCCCGCTGCTCGGCAACCGCGCCGTGCGCGCCGGCTTCTGGCGGGCCCACGAACGGCTCCTGACCACCGAGGACGAGCCCTTCGCCGCGTACGCCGCGCTGCTGCTCGCCGACCGCGTCGCCTGCCTGCCCCTCCCGGCGTACGAGGACCGCGGGCTGCGCCCCGAGAGCCTGCCGCCGCCCACAGCCGCGCAGCGGTACGCGCTGGTCGACCGCTACGAGGCGCTCCTGGGCCTCACCGCCGGCCGGCCCGCCGTCCACGGCGTCCTGTACGACCTGATGATCCGCGACTGCCTGCACACCTTCGCCCGCGCCGGAATGCCGGACGACGTGGCGCGGGAGTTCTTCCACCGGGCGTCGGTGACCGCCCGGCGCCACCGCCCCGAAGGGCTGAGGCGCCGGGCCGGACTGGAGGGCGTACGCCGGTCGCTGCTGGAGGAGGGCGCCTACGGCCGGTACCGCGCCCTCCAGACCGCCAGCCACGCCCGCCGCGGGGTGCGCTCCGCCGCGCGCACCGGCAGACGCCGGGCCGGTACCCGGCTGCGCACCCTCCAGTACCGCGCCGCCCTGGCCCGCCCCCTCGACCCGCACCTCGCGGTCTTCTCGGCGTACTGGAACCGCGGGGTGGCCTGCAACCCGGCCGCGATCGCCGCCAAGCTCGCCGAACTCGCCCCGGGCGTCCACCCGGTGTGGGTGGTCACGGCGCAGGGCGCGGCCCTGCTGCCGCCCGGCACCGACCACGTGGTGCCCGGCACCCGCCGCTACTGGGAGGTGCTGGCCCGCGCCAAGTACCTGGTCAACAACGTCAACTTCCCGGACGCGGTGGTCAAACGCCCCGGCACCGTCCACCTCCAGACCCACCACGGGACCCCGCTCAAACGCATGGGCGTGGACCAGCTGCCGTACCCGGCCGCCGCCCACGGCCTGGACTTCCAGGCGCTGCTGGAGCGCGTCGACAAGTGGGACTTCAGCGTCTCGGCCAACAGCCACTCCACCCGCATGTGGCAGGGGGCCTACCCGTCCCGCCACCTCTCCCTCGACCACGGCTACCCGCGCAACGACGTGTACTACACCGCCGGTCCCGCCGAGGTCCGCGCGGCCCGCGAGCGCCTCGGTATCGCGCCCGGCCGCCGTGCGGTCCTGTACGCACCTACCCACCGCGACTACGAGGCCGGCTGGACCCCGCGCCTGGACCTCGCGGCCCTCGCCGACCGGCTCGGTGAAGAAACGGTTCTGCTGGTGCGCGCCCACTACTTCTACGACAGCGCCGCCGCCCCCTCGGCCCCGCTGGCCGGCCTGCGCCGCACCGGCCGCCTCGTCGACGTCTCCTCCTACGAACCCGTCGAGGAGCTGTGCCTGGCCGCCGACGCGCTGGTCACCGACTACTCGTCGATCATGTTCGACTACGCCAACCTCGACCGCCCGATCGTCGTCCACGCCGACGACTGGGAGACCTACCGCACCACCCGCGGCGTCTACTTCGACCTGATGGCCGAGGCCCCCGGGCCAGTCGCCCGCACCCAGGCGGAGCTGACGGAGATCCTCACCTCCGACGCCTGGCACGACGAGCGCGCGACGAAGGCCCGGACCGCCTTCCGGCGCCGGTTCTGCGAGTACGACGACGGCCGCGCCGCCGAACGCGTCGTGCGCCGGGTCTTCCTCGGCGAGGACGAGCGGACGCTGCCCCCGGTCCTGCCGGTCGAGGACCGCACCCCGGCCCCGAACCCCGAGGAGGCGGCCTCGTCATGAGGACAGCCACGAGCACGAGCCCGGCCACGGGCACGCTCCTCCCTTTGGAGATCCCGGACGTCACCGTCACGGTCATCGTCTACAACGACGCCGAGCGCCTCCCCCGCGCGGTCGCGTCCGCGCTGCGCCAGACCCACGCGAACATCGAGGTCGTCATCAGCGACGACCACTCGACCGACGCGACCGAGGAGGTGGCCCGCGAACTGGCCGCCCACGACCCACGGGTCGTCTACCTCCGGCTGCCGGAGAACAGCGGCGGATGCAGCGCCCCGCGCAACCGTGCCCTTAAGATCGCGCGGGCGCCGTACCTGATGTTCCTGGACAGCGACGACGAACTCCCCGAACGCGCCGTCGAGGTCCTGCTCGCCGCCCACCGCGAACGCGACCTGGACTTCGCCATGGGCGCCGTGCACCGCATCCGCGTGGACGGCGGACGCCGCACGACCTGGATGCCGCACCTGGTCGCCGAACGCCGCACCCTCGACGGCATCGAGGCCGACCCGCGCCTGTTCTTCGAGCACCTCTCCACCAGCAAGATGTACGCCCGCGCCTTCCTCGACCGGCACGGCCTGCGCTTCCCCGAGGGCATCCACTACGAGGACCAGCTCTTCTCGGCCCAGGCGTACTGCCTGGCCAAGACGTTCACCGTCGTCCCCGAACCGGTCTACCGCTGGTACATCGCCCCGTACGCGGCCTCCGACGCCGCCTCCATCTCCAACCAGCGCCACAAGCTCACCAACGTCCGCGACCGCGTCCACGTACAGCGCCTCATCGACGCGTTCCTGGCCGAGAGCGGACACGAGGCGCTGCGCGAGGACAAGGACTTCAAGTTCCTCAAGCACGACTTCCGGATGTACGCCGGTGACCTCCCCTACCGGGACGACACCTGGCTGGCCTCCTTCGCGGACCTGATGAACCCCTACCTCGACACGCTCGCCGAGGGCGCCTACGCCCGGCTGCCCCGCGCCGAACGGGTCGTCCTGCGGCTGCTGCGCGACCGGCGCCTGTCCGACGTACGCACGGCGGCCCGCGGCCTCGGCCACGACGTGGCACCGCGCCGGGTGACACCGGACGAGGAGAGCGGCCGCGTGTACTGGGGCGAGGAGGTCCCGGCCTCCCCCGAGGCCCGGCGGGAGCTGGACCTGACCGACCTCGAACTGGACACCCGCCCGTTCTTCACCGCCCTGCTCCGGCACGAGATCACCGAGATCACGCGTGGCCCCGGTGCGTCGGTCGACCTCACCGTCCGCACCTTCGACCCCGCCCTGCGCCTCCCCGTCGGCCCCCAGCGTGCGGTGCTCCACCTCTCCCCCGGCAGCAGGCGCCTCACGGTGCCCTTCCGCCTCTCGCCCGTCCGCCCCGGGCTCTTCGAGGGCCGCGTCCGCCTGGACCTGGCGGCGGCCCGCCTCCCCCTGCACGGCTTCGCGGGCACCCGCCATCCGGTGCTCCGCCTCCGCCATCGCGGCCGCACCCACACGGGCATCCTGCTGGCGCCCCTCGCCTTCCCGCCCCTCACGGCCCGCGTCCCCTACCGCACCGGCCTCACCCCTCACCGCGTCACCCTCCGCCCGGAGGGCCACAACCCGGGCCGCCTCCAGATCACCTGGCAGCCAGTGGGCACGACGGCAAGGATCCTCGGCCCGGCCGCCCGCCGCCTCTCCACCCCTCGCACCCGCAGAGCAGCCCGCTTGGTGTCCAATGTCCTCCGCTGACGCCCGCCCCAACTGCGGACAGTCGTAACCGCCGCCCCCAGCTGCGGGCAATCGTGCCGCTGGGGCGGCACGGGTGGGCGCAGGCGGCACCCCGCCAGCGCCGGGCTGCGCACCCACCCTCACCCAGCCCCCCCCACCCCGCCGCACACGCCAAGGCGCCCCGGACCGAACCCGGCCCAGGGCGCCTCACACGGCGACGGCGCAAACGCCGCCCCACCTACGAATGCGTGCGCAGCAACGTCCGCATCGTCCGCATGGCCACCGAAAGGTTGGACAGATCAAACGCGTCCGACCCCCGGATCTCCTCCAGCGTGGTCCGCGCCCGCCCGAGAATCGCCGCGTTCTTCTCCTCCCACGCCTTGAACCGCTGCTCCGGCGTCGACGATCCGCTGCCCGCCGCCAGGACGTCCGCGGTCAGCGCCGCGTGCGCCGCGTACAGGTCCTCGCGGATCGCCGCACGGGCCATGGACTGCCAGCGGTCGTCCCGCGGCAGGTCACTGATCCGGTCCATCAGCTGGGTGACACCCAGCCGGTCGGCGAGGTCGTAGTACACCTCCGCGACGTCCAGCGGCTCCTTGCCCATGCGGTCGCCCACCGACACGATGTCCAGCGCCGCGAAGACCGAGGAGAACCCGGCCACCCGCGTCGCCGGCTCGTCCGGGACTCCCGCGCCGGTCAGCTCGTCGTAGATGTGCTGGTACCACTCCGCGTCCGCACCGCGCAGCAGCTTCGGCAGCTGCGACCACACCTGCTCGACCCGCTCGGCGAAGAACTCCACCGTCCCGGCCAGCTCCAGCGGCTGCGGCCGGTTGTTGAGCAGCCAGCGCGTGCCGCGCTCGACCAGGCGGCGCGAGTGCAGCCGGATCCGGGTCTGGACGGCGGCGTCGACCTTGGTGTCCAGCTCCTCCACCGCGTCCCACACCGGGGAGGAGCGGAAGATCGCCCGCGCCACGGTCTGCGCCCGCACGATCTCCTCCAGCGACGCGCCGGTCTCCTCGCGCATCCGGTGCAGATACGTCGTACCGCCCGTGTTGACCGTGTCGTTGACCAGGACGGTCGTCGTGATCTCGCGGCGCAGCGGGTGGCCGTCGACCTGCTCGGCGAACTGCTCGCGCAGCGCCGTCGGGAAGTAGGCGTGCAGCAGACCCTTGAGGTACGGATCGTCCGGCAGCGAGGTGTGCAGCAGCTCCTCGGCGACGGTGATCTTCGTGTACGCCAGCAGTACGGCCGTCTCCGGGCCGGTCAGACCGTGTCCGCCGGTCAGCCGCTCCCGGATCTGGCGGTCGGTGGGCAGGAACTCCAGGGCCCGGTTGAGGTGGCCCTCCCTGACCAGGTGCCGCATGAAGCGCTGCTGGGCGTGGAGCATGTCCTTGGACTGGGCGAGCGCGTTGGCGATCGCCGTGTTCTGCGCGTAGTTGTTGCGCAGGACCAGCGCGCCGACCTCGTCGGTCATCTGGGCGAGCAGCTTGTTGCGCTGCTTGACGGTCATGTCGCCGTCCTTGACGAGACCGTTGAGCAGGATCTTGATGTTCACCTCGTGGTCGGAGGTGTCCACGCCCGCGCTGTTGTCGATGGCGTCGGTGTTGATCCGGCCGCCCCGCAGCGCGAACTCGATCCGGCCCAGCTGGGTCAGGCCGAGGTTGCCGCCCTCGCCGACGACCTGGACCCGCAGGTCCTTGCCGTCGACGCGGATGGCGTCGTTGCCCTTGTCGCCGACGTCCGCGTTGGACTCGGTGGACGCCTTGACGTAGGTGCCGATGCCGCCGTTCCACAGCAGGTCCACCGGGGAGCTGAGGATCGCCTTCATCAGCTCGGCCGGGGTCATCTTGGTGATGCCCGACTCGATGCCGAGGGCCTCGCGGACGTGCGCGTTGACCGGGATGGACTTGGCCGTGCGCGGGAAGATGCCGCCGCCCGCCGAGAGCAGCTCGGTGTCGTAGTCCTCCCAGGACGAGCGGGGCAGCTCGAACAGCCGGCGGCGCTCGGCGTAGGAGGTGGCCGCGTCCGGCGTCGGGTCGATGAAGATGTGCCGGTGGTCGAAGGCGGCGACCAGGCGGATCTGCTCGCTGAGCAGCATGCCGTTGCCGAAGACGTCGCCGGACATGTCGCCGATGCCGACGACCGTGAAGTCCTGGGTCTGGGTGTCCACGCCCAGCTCCCGGAAGTGCCGCTTGACGGACTCCCAGGCGCCGCGGGCGGTGATGCCCATGCCCTTGTGGTCGTAGCCCGCGCTGCCGCCGGAGGCGAAGGCGTCACCGAGCCAGAAGTTGTAGGACTCGGCGACCTCGTTGGCGATGTCGGAGAACTTGGCGGTGCCCTTGTCGGCGGCGACGACGAGGTAGGTGTCGTCCTCGTCGTGCCGGACGACGTCGGCGGGGTGCACGACCTCGCCGGCCACCATGTTGTCGGTGATGTCGAGCAGCGCCGAGATGAACGTCTTGTAGCTGGCGATGCCCTCCGCCATCCACGCGTCGCGGTCGACGCCCGGGTCGGGCAGCTGCTTGGCGACGAAGCCGCCCTTGGCGCCGACCGGCACGATGACGGTGTTCTTCACCATCTGCGCCTTGACCAGGCCGAGGATCTCGGTGCGGAAGTCCTCCCTCCGGTCCGACCAGCGCAGACCACCGCGCGCGACCTTGCCGAAGCGCAGGTGCACGCCCTCGACGCGCGGCGAGTACACCCAGATCTCGAACGCCGGGCGCGGCGCCGGGAGGTCGGGGATGGCCTGCGGGTCGAACTTCATGGAGACGTAGTCGTGCGGCTTGCCGCCCGCCGCCTCCTGGAAGAAGTTGGTCCGCAGCGTCGCCTTGATGACGGTGAGGAAGGAGCGCAGGATCCGGTCCTCGTCCAGGCTCGCCACCTGGTCGAGAGCGGCGTCGACCTCTTCGAGCAGGGCGTCGACGATCTCCCGCCCGGCACGCTGCCGCTCCGGCGCCATCCGCGCCTCGAACAGGTTGATGAGCAGGCGCGTGGTGTGGACGTTGTTGCGGAGGGTGTCCTCCATGTAGTCCTGGCTGAAGGTCGAACCGGCCTGCCGCAGGTACTTGGCGTACGCGCGCAGCACCATCGCCTCGCGCCAGGTCAGTCCGGCGCTGAGCACGAGGGCGTTGAAGCCGTCGTTCTCCGCCTTGCCGGTCCAGGTGGCGGCGAAGGCGTCCTGGACGCGCTCGCGGGCGTCGTCGCCGAGGTAGTCGGCGCCACCGGACGGGGCCTTGGGCATCCGCAGGCCGAAGTCGTAGATCCAGGCCGTGGTGCGGTCCGCGCAGCGCAGCTCGTAGGGGCGCTCGTCGGTGACCTCGACGCCGAGCCGGCTGAGCACCGGCAGCACGGCGGACAGGGAGACCGAGCCGCCCTTCTGGTAGATCTTGAAGCGCCGCTCCTCGGGCGCGGCGCCGACCGGCTCGTACAGGCTCAGCGCGAAGGTCTTCTCCTCGTCGAGCTGCTCCAGGTGGCCGAGGTCGGCGACGGCGGAGCGCGGGCTGTGGTCGGCCTTGTAGCCCTCGGGGAAGGCGGACCCGTAGTGGCGCAGCAGCTCGGCGGCGCGTTCCTCGCCGACCTCGGCGGTCAGTGCCTCGCCGAACCCGTCGGCCCAGGAGCGGGCGGCCTCGACCAGACGGGCCTCGACGCGCTCCTTGTCGGCGTCGGACAGGTGCGGCAGCTCCGTGCCCTGCGGGACCCGGACCACGAAGTGCAGCCGGGACAGGATCGACTCGGTGTTCCAGGCCGTGAAGTCGACGCTGGTGCCGCCGAGCTCCTCCTTCAGGATGTCGATGATCCGCAGCCGGACACCGGTGGTGTAGCGGTCGCGGGGGAGGTAGACGAGGGCCGAGTAGTAGCGGCCGTACTCGTCCTGACGCAGGTAGAGGCGCAGGCGGCGCCGCTCCTGGAGGTAGAGCACGGAGGTGACGATGGGCTCCAGCTCCTCGACGGAGGTCTGGAACATCTCGTCGCGCGGGTACGTCTCCAGGATCTGCAGCAGGTCCCGGCCGTCGTGGCTGTTGGGCGAGAAGCCGGCCCGCTGCAGCACCTCCTCCACCTTGCGCCGCACCACCGGCACCCGGCGGACGGACTCGGTGTAGGCGGCGGAGGAGAAGAGTCCGAGGAAGCGCCGCTCGCCGACGACGTTGCCGTTCTCGTCGAACTTCTTGACGCCGACGTAGTCGAGGTACGAAGGACGGTGCACGGTGGCCCGGCTGTTCGCCTTGGTCAGCACCAGCAGGCGGTGCTCGCGGGCCTTGGCCCGGGCGTCGGCGGGCAGCCGCTCGAAGGACGGGCTGACGGGGTGGCTCTCGTCGGCCGCGTGGTGCGGGTCGGAGCGCAGGATGCCGAGGCCGGTACCTGCGACGGCGGCGAGGGAGTCGTCCTCGCGCAGCTCGTACTCGCGGTAGCCGAGGAAGGTGAAGTGGTCGTCGGCCAGCCAGCGCAGCAGCTCGCGGGCCTCCTCCAGCTCGCGCGCGGGGAGGTCCTCGGGGGTGGCCTCGGTCGACAGCTGGTCCGCGATGCGGACGGCCGCGTCCCGCATCTTGCCCCAGTCCTCGACGGTCTCGCGGACGTCGTTCAGGACGCGCAGCAGGTCGGCGGTGATCTGCTTCAGGTCGCCGCGGTCGGTCTCGCGGTCGATCTCGACGTGGATCCAGGACTCGACGTGCGCGTCGTGCGGCAGGTCGGCGGCGGGCGGACCGGCGAGCACCTCGACGAGCCTGCCGGCGACGTCGCGCCGCACCACGATCTGCGGGTGGACGACGACGTGGATGCCGCGGCCCTGGCGGGTCAGCTCGTTGGTCACGGAGTCGACGAGGAAGGGCATGTCGTCGGTGACCACCTCGACGACGGAGTGGCTGCACGTCCAGCCGTTCTCCTCGACCGTCGGGGTGTGCACCCGGACGTTCGCCGTGCCCTGCGGGCGGTTCTCGGCCAGCCGGTAGTGCGAGACGGCGGCCCCGAAGATGTCGACCGGGTCGCGGTCGGCGAGGTCCTCCGGGGCGGTGTGCCGGTAGTAGCGCTGGAGGAACGCGAACACGGATGCGTAGTCCGGGGCGCCGTCCGGGCCGTCCGGGGTGCCCGGAGTTCCCTCGCCCGTCGTCCCGGTCGGTAGGTGCCCCCCGACCGGGCTGTTCTCAGCTACCCGCGCAGCCCTTTCGAGCAGCTCGGCCTTGGCTTCGTCCAGCTTGGTCTGCATTGTCCTCTGACTCCTGTCGCGCGCCGTTGCGTGACGTTGAAGGAAGTACGGTCTCCTGCCTTCCGGCATGACGTCGGGACACGGGGTGTCCGGTCTGCTCCGACGCTATGCCGCAAGATGAGAGGAGCGGGGGCATATCAGCCAATGTCGCCGCTTCCACCGGATGTGACTTCGCTCTCGCCGTCACCGTCCGGGGAGTGCGCGGCGCCGTACCGGGGGTCTTCGATGCCCCGTCCCGCCCGCGAGTATCAGCGACCGCCGCCCGGCCACGGATGTCGTCCGCGGGTGCCGGGCGCAGGGCAGGGGCACCAGTGCCCCCGCGAGCTATCGCGCTGATCACGCCACAAGGCTATCGCCCCGCACGGGCTCCCCGTCATGAGCCGCATGTGTACAAAACCGGGCCCACAACTTGGACGTTCCGCACAGGTACGACGCCGTGCCCGGCGCGCCCCGGTGTCCGGTACGCCTCGGTGTCCGGTACGCCTCGGTGCCAGGCGGCAGGTCATCCCGCCAGCCGCTCCGCCACCGCCACGGCCTCTCCCAGCGTGTCCACCACCGGCACCCCGACGCCCTCGAGGCTGGCCCGGCTGTGCGACCCCCCGGTGTAGAGCACCGCCCCGGCGCCCACGTGGCTCGCCGCCACCGCGTCGTCGGCGGCGTCCCCGATCACCACCGTGCGAGCCGGCTCCACCCCGGACAGCGCCAGCTGCGCGAGGTGCCGCACCATGTGCTCGGCCTTGCTGCCCCCGGACGGCCCGGTCCGGCCGTCGACGCGTATGAAGTGCGTCTCGATCCCGAGGCCCTTGACCAGCGGCACCAGCTCGTCGTGGCCGTACATGCTGAGGATCGACTGGCTGCGCCCCGCCGACCGCCACCGGGCGAGCAGCTCCGTGACACCGTCCGCGAGCGTGCAACGGCTCCGGTGCACGCTGTAGTGGCGCTGGAAGGCCGCGTCCATGACCTCCCACTCGGCGTCGGTGGGCACCCGCCCCATCAGCCGCTCGTAGAACTTCGGCACCGGCACGCAGTACAGCGCCCGGTACCGCTCCAGTGTGATCGGCGCCAGCCCCAGCTCGCCGAACGCCGCGTTCGTCGCTCCGATGATCGCGTCGTTGTCGTGGAACAGCGTGCCGTTCCAGTCCCACACGATGTGTGCGCCCGTCTGCATCCCCATGCCCGAAAACGTACCCGGCGCCACTGACAATCGGGACACCGAGGTACGTTCTTCCTGCTCAGACCAGGTTCGGGAGCTCCTGCGTCGCGTACCAGAGCAGCTCGTGGTCCTCTGCTCCGTCCACGACGAACTGGGCGTCGTCGTCCCCGCCGTCCGCCGCGGCGAGGGCCTCGGCCGCGGCGCGCACGTCCGCCTCGGCGTCGGCGGAGTCGACGTGCACCGCGGCCGCCTTGGCCAGCGGCAGCGGTCCGGCGAGGCGGACCTCGCCCAGCGCCGCCGGATCGGGTCCCCGGTCCGGGTCGGCCACGGTGGCGCCGTCGGGGACGTCTGCGGCGACCACGACCCGGCGCCGCGCCGCGGCCGGGTCGGCCGCCAGCAGCCGCAGCGAGGCCAGGGCGGCCCGGTTGAGGGCGGCGTACTCCAGCTCCTCGATGTCGTCCGACAGGTACCACTCGCGCAGCGCCGGTGTGACGGCGTAGGCGACGAGCGGCCCGGCCCCCAGGTCTCCCGCCCGGTGCGCCTCGGCGAGGCCGGACAGGGTCAGGGGGACGTAGACGCGCATGAGTCTGCCGCTTTCGTGGTCGGGGGCGCCGCCGGAGCGCTCGGCGGCCCGACGGGAGAGCCTTCAGGATACGTGCGGGTGTCCCCTTTCGAGTCCCCACCCGTGACCTCCGACACGTCCACCCCGGTCCCGGAATTCACCCTCCTCACCCCGCGATCCCGGCCGCTCCGCTCCCCCACATCACTCTGATAGGTGAACCTCCCGACCCGCTCGACCCGACCGGCCGCGTCCTTGCCGCGCCGCCCCTCCACCCCGTACAAGATCACCGACCGCGAAGTTACCGCCCGGTATCACCCGGGCCACCGAACGGGGACCCCCATGCGCAAGGTCATGACCCGAACCCAGCCCCACCCCACCGCCCCCACATCCCCTCCCACCTCACCGCCGCCGCCCCACGACGCCCCGGGTGCCACGTCCTCCTACACCCCAGGGGCCACGCCGTCGTACGGCCCGGGGGTCTCGCCGCCGTACGGCCCAGCGGCCTCGCCGTCGCACGGGCCGGGTGCCACGGCCTCCTACACCCCGGGGACCATGCCGTCGTACGGCCCGGGTGCCACGGCCTCCTCCGCCCCAGGGGCCACGCCCTCGTACGGCCAGGCGGCCACGCCGCCCGGCGGGCCCGGCGGCGCTCCGCTCCGTAGGCCCGGCGGCACCGACCCCCACGTGTCCGGCGGACCCGGCGGCGTCCCGTCCGGCGGACCCGGCGGCACCCTGTCCGACGGACCCGGTGGTACCCCGCCCCGTGCGCCGGGCGGTGTGCCGCCTCGCAGGCCGGGGGCGCGTGGGGCGCGTGCTGCGGCGTCCGGTGGGCGCCCGCCGGGGTCTCCAGGCCGGTCCCAGCGGTCGCGTACGCGGCCGGCGGACACCCGCCCGCCCACGGCCGGACCTGGCCGGGGCGCAGGGCCCGCCCCGGTCGCGGGGCCCCCGGGCGGCCCCGCCACGGGTTCTGCGCCGGAGCCGACCACGGCCTCCGCCCCCGGCCGCCCGACCACGGCGACCGTCGACGGCCGCCCGGGCACGGCCTCCGCCGCCGCCCGCACCGCGAGCGCCGCCTCGGCCCCTGTCACAGCCCTCTCCCTGGGGCGGATCGCACCCGGGAGCCACCGAAGGGTCGCCCGGCCCTCCGCGGTGCCCGTCGTCCCCGCTCAGACGCCTCGCCGGCCCGTCCCACAGCTGCGCCCCACCGACCACTTCGCCGAGCTGCTGCTCGGCGTCCTCAGCGGTCGGCGCCCCGTTCACTCGATGCTCCGCCACACCGTCGGCCGGGCCTACGACGACCTGGCCCACCTCGCCGAACGCGGCCCGCTGCGCACCCGCGGAACCTCCCCCGTCGTCCGCGACATCGGGTACTTCGAGCCACGGCCGGGCGCCCTGGAGGTCTTCGCGCGCATCGGCGCGGGCGACCGGCTGCGGGCCATGGCGTTCCGCCTGGAGCGGGGCCGGGACCTGCGCTGGCGCTGCACGGCGGTGGAAGTGGGCGGACCCCGCAGGACCCGCGCGGACGACGACTGACCGTCCAGGCCGGCCCGCCGGAACAAGGCCGCCGGGAGACACGACCGCCGCCGGGACAGGCCGAAGGGCCGGTCACCCCGGGTGACCGGCCCTTCCCACCGCCACGGCGCCCACGGGCGCCGCGCCGTTACTTCTTGCGGCGCCGCCCGCCCTTGGCCTGCTTGCGGCGCTCCGCGCGCGTGAGTCCGTCGGACTGGGCCTGGGCGGGCTCGCCGTCGGAGAACTCGCCCTCGACGACACCTCCCTCGCCGTCCACGGTCGGCGCGGAGAAGTGCAGGTCACGGCGCTGCGGCGCGTCGAGACCCTTGGCCCGGATCTCCGGACGGGCGCCCGCCTGGGCCGGAACCGCGTCCTGCGCGCCCTTGTCGAGCGACGGCGCCGCGTCCTCGACCGGAACCTCCTCGACCTGCTGCTCGACCTGGACCTCCAGGTTGAACAGGTAGCCGACGGACTCCTCCTTGATGCCCTCCATCATGGCCTGGAACATGTCGAAGCCCTCGCGCTGGTACTCGACCAGCGGGTCCTTCTGCGCCATCGCGCGCAGGCCGATGCCCTCCTGGAGGTAGTCCATCTCGTAGAGGTGCTCGCGCCACTTGCGGTCCAGGACCGACAGGACGACCCGGCGCTCCAGCTCGCGCATGATCTCGGAGCCGAGCTGCTTCTCCCGCGCCTCGTACTGCTCCTGGACGTCGTCCTTGATGGACTCCGCGATGTAGTCGGCGGTCAGTCCGGCCCGGTCGCCCGCCGCCTCCTCCAGCTCCTCGACGGTGACCTTCACCGGGTAGAGCTGCTTGAAGGCGCCCCACAGCCGGTCGAGGTCCCAGTCCTCGGGGAAGCCCTCGGCGGTCTCGGCCTGTACGTAGGCGTCGATCGTGTCGTTCGTGAAGTGCTGGATCTGCTCCTGCAGGTCCTCGCCCTCAAGGACGCGGCGACGCTCGCCGTAGATGACCTCGCGCTGGCGGTTGAGGACCTCGTCGTACTTCAGGACGTTCTTGCGGGTCTCGAAGTTCTGCGTCTCGACCTGCGACTGGGCGGACGCGATCGCCCGCGTCACCATCTTGTTCTCGATCGGCACGTCGTCCGGCACGTTCGCCATGGACATCACGCGCTCGACCATCTGGGCCTTGAACAGCCGCATCAGGTCGTCGCCCAGCGAGAGGTAGAAGCGGGACTCGCCGGGGTCGCCCTGACGGCCGCTGCGGCCGCGCAGCTGGTTGTCGATACGGCGCGACTCGTGCCGCTCGGTGCCCAGGACGTAGAGGCCGCCCAGGTCCTTGACCTCTTCGAACTCGGCCTTGACCGCCTGCTCGGCCCGCTCCAGCGCGGCGGGCAGGGCCGCGGCCCACTCCTCGATGTGCTCCTCGGGGTCGAGGCCGCGCTGGCGCAGCTCGGCCTCGGCGAGGTCCTCCGGGTTGCCGCCGAGCTTGATGTCCGTACCACGGCCGGCCATGTTCGTGGCCACCGTCACGGAGCCCTTGCGGCCGGCCTGGGCGACGATGGTCGCCTCCCGGTCGTGCTGCTTGGCGTTGAGCACCTCGTGCTGGACGCCGCGCTTGCTGAGCTGCTGCGAGAGGTACTCGGACTTCTCGACCGAGGTGGTGCCGACGAGGATCGGCTGGCCCTTGCGGTGCTTCTCCTCGATGTCGTCGACGACGGCCTCGAACTTGGCGACCTCGGTGCGGTAGATCAGGTCCGACTGGTCCTTGCGCACCATCGGCCGGTTGGTCGGGATGGGCACCACGCCGAGCTTGTAGATCTGGTGGAACTCGGCGGCCTCGGTCATCGCCGTACCGGTCATGCCGGACAGACCGGGCTGTTCCTTCTCGTCGTGGTCGTGACGCTTGTAGAGGCGGAAGAAGTTCTGGAGGGTGATGGTGGCGAGCGTCTGGTTCTCGTCCTTGATGTCCACCCCTTCCTTCGCCTCGATCGCCTGGTGCATGCCCTCGTTGTAGCGGCGGCCGGCGAGGATACGGCCGGTGTGCTCGTCGACGATCATGACTTCGCCGTCGAGGACGACGTAGTCCTTGTCCTTCTTGAAGAGTTCCTTGGCCTTGATGGCGTTGTTCAGGTAGCCGACCAGCGGGGTGTTCACCGACTCGTAGAGGTTGTCGATGCCCAGCCAGTCCTCGACCTTGGACACACCCGACTCGTGGATGGCGACGGTGCGCTTCTTCTCGTCGACCTCGTAGTCGCCGGTCTCCTCGATGCCCTTGAGGGTGTTGCCGGCCTCGCCCTTCTTCAGGCGGGTCACCAGCTTGGCGAAGTCGCCGTACCACTTGGTGGCCTGGTCGGCCGGGCCGGAGATGATCAGCGGCGTCCGGGCCTCGTCGACGAGGATGGAGTCGACCTCGTCGACGATGGCGAAGTTGTGGCCGCGCTGGACGAGCTCGTCCTTGGACCACGCCATGTTGTCGCGCAGGTAGTCGAAGCCGAACTCGTTGTTCGTGCCGTAGGTGATGTCGCAGCCGTACATCTCGCGGCGCTGGGCCGGCGTCTGGTTGGCGAGGATGCAGCCGACGTCCAGACCGAGGAACTTGTGGACGCGGCCCATCATCTCGGAGTCGCGCTCGGCCAGGTAGTCGTTGACCGTGACGATGTGCACGCCCTCGCCGGACAGGGCGTTGAGGTAGGCGGGCAGCGTGCCGACGAGGGTCTTGCCCTCACCGGTCTTCATCTCGGCGACGTAGCCCATGTGCAGGGCGGCGCCGCCCATGATCTGCACGTCGTAGTGCCGCTGGCCCAGGACGCGCCTGGCGGCCTCGCGGACGGTGGCGAAGGCTTCGGGCAGCAGGTCGTCAAGGCTCTCACCGTCGGCGTAGCGCTGCTTGTACTCGTCGGTGAGGGCCCGCAGCTCGGCGTCGGAGAGGTCAGCGAAGTCCTCTTCGATGGAGTTGACCTGGTCCGCGATGCGGTGCAGCTTGCGCAGGATCTTGCCTTCGCCTGCACGCATGAGCTTCGAGAGGACGGACACGGGGGTTGGTCTCCTTGCCGGTCGGGCCTGGGACGGTCGGTTTCCTGTGACGGATCGGGCAACGGCCATCGTATGCGAGGACCCCGCTGCCCCGGGAGGCCTGCTGCGACGAGGACCGTCCGCTCCTTGCATCCAGCATCCCGGTCTGCCGTCGCCCCTTTCAACGTCCGGGCCCCGCGGATGGTGCCGCACCTTCCGGCGAATCGCACGAGAGGTGACGGGATGTTCACGCACGGCAAAAATATTGGCGCCTGTGGGGGACGCCGCGCAGAATCGGCCGATGGAACCCGTCACGCTCACCACCGACCGCCTCGTCCTGCGCACGGTCGGCCCCCGGGACGCCGAGGCCGTGCACGCCGCCGCCCAGGATCCCGACATCCAGCGCTGGACGACGATCCCCTCGCCCTACCTCCCGGAGCACGCGCGGGGCTTCACGGAGCAGATGGTCCCCGACGGCTGGGCGAACGACTCGATGTTCACCTTCGGTCTCTTCCTCCCGGCCGGGGACCTGGTGGGCATGCTCGCGGTCACGATGATCTCGCTGGGCACCGGTGAGATCGGGTTCTGGGGCACCAAGGAGCACCGCGGCCGGGGCTACACCACCGAGGCCGCCGTCGCCGCCGCCCGCTGGGCCTTCACCGAGCGGGCGGTGGACCGCCTGGAGTGGCGCGCCGAGGTCGGCAACACGGCCTCCCGCGCGGTGGCCCAACGCGCGGGCTTCGCCATGGAGGGCACGTTGCGCTCCGCGCTCAACAACAAGGGCGTCCGCCGCGACTGCTGGATCGGCTCCCTCCTCCCCTCCGACCTCGCCCTCCCGTCCACGTCCCCGTACCTCCCGACACCGGACGCCGCCTGAACCCCGGGCCACCGCACCCGCCTCCCCGCACCCGCGCCCCGCTCCCGCGCCCCACTGTCAGACCCACCCCCTATCGTGCGGACGTATGACGACCCTCCCGCCCCCCGCCACGGAACTGTCCGCAGACGAGGCCCGCCGCCTGGCACTGCGCGCGCAGGGTTTCCTCGGCGCCCCCGACCGCCGCGCGGGCGTCCGCGGCGTCCTCCGTCACCTGGGCGCGGTGCAGCTCGACACGATCTCGGTCCTGGCCCGCTCCCACGAGCTGATCCCCTACGCCCGCCTCGGCGCGGTCGGCCGCCGGACCGTGGACGACGCCTACTGGACGGACACCCACGCCTTCGAGTACTGGTCCCACGCCGCCTGCATCCTCCCGATCGAGGAGTGGCCCCACTTCGCCTTCCGCCGCCGCGCGTACCGCAACCGCCCGCACTGGAACCACCACCTCCCCGACGGCGACTACGACCGTGTCGTCAAGCAGCTGCGCGAGGAGGGCCCCCTCACCGCGACGGACCTGGGCGGCGCGAAGAGGACCAGCGAGTGGTGGGACTGGTCGGGCACGAAGGTCGCCGTCGAGCGCGCGCTCATGTACGGCGAGGTGGTGTGCGTGGAGCGCCGCGGCTGGAAGCGGGTGTACGACCTGGCCGAGCGCGCCGTCCCCACCGCGCTGCTGCACGACGACCTGGACGACACGGAGTGCCTGCGCCGGCTGGTCCGCCTGGCCGGCCAGTCCCTGGGCGTCGGCACGCGCGCGGACATCGCGGACTACCACCGTCTCAAGGCCGAGCAGGTCGACGCGGTGATCGCCGACTCGGGCCTGGTGCCGGTCACGGTGGCGGGCTGGGGCCGTCCTGCCTGGGCGGACCCCGCGGCGCTGGAGACGGTCCCGCGCGGCCGTCACCGCACGACGCTGCTCTCCCCCTTCGACTCGCTGATCTGGGAGCGGGCGCGCACCGAGCGGATCTTCGGCTTCACCCACCGGCTGGAGGCCTACGTACCCCGGCAGAAGCGGGTGCACGGTTACTTCGCGATGCCGGTCCTGGCCGGCGGCCGGCTCGTCGGCCGGGTGGACCCGGCCCGCGAGGGGCGCACCCTGGTCGCCAAGCAGGTCACGCTGGACGGCCCGAAGGCGGCCCCGGCGGTGGCCCAGGCACTGGTCGAGGCGGCGAGCTGGGTGGACTGCACGAACGTACGCGTGGAGCGGGTCGAGACTCCTGATCTGCGTGAGCCCCTCACCCGGGAGCTGGCCCGGCTGCTCGACTGACCGGGAACGGACTCACCGGGTCACCGAGTCATGGCGTCACCGACTCACCGGATCTCGAGAATCTTCTCCCGCATCGCGTACACCACGGCCTCCATCCTGGAGTGCAGCTGGAGTTTCTCCAGGATGTTGCGCACGTGGTTCTTCACGGTGTTCTCGGAAATGAACAGTTCCTTGGCGATGTCCCGGTTGTTCATTCCCGTGGCGACGAGCTTGAGTACCTCCAGCTCGCGATCCGTGAGCCGCGGCGCGGGCACCAGCCGGCGTTCGTCGGTGCGCTGGATCATCGACTTGAACTCGGTCAGCAGTTTCGAGGCCATGGACGGACTGATCTGGGACTGTCCGTCGGCCACCGCGCGAATGGCGGTGGCCACCTCGTCCGTCGAGATCTCCTTGAGGAGATAACCGGTCGCGCCCGCCTTGATCGCGTCGTAGAGGTCGGCCTCCTCGTCGCTGATCGTCAGCATGATGATCTTGGCACTGGGGGCCACCTCCTTGATGGAGGTGCAGGCCTCGATACCGCCCCGCTTGGGCATCCGCACGTCCATCAGGACGATGTCCGGCAGCAGGTCGGCCGCCTTCTCCACGGCCTCGGCGCCGTCACCGGCCTCTCCGACGACCTGGATGTCCTCCTCGGCCGCGAGCACGATCTCCAGGCCGCGGCGGAAGAGGGCGTGGTCGTCCACGACCAGCACCCTGATCGGCTCCTCGCGTGCGGAGCCCGCGTCCGGGCCCATGCCGGCGGCCCCGTCGTCGATCCCGTGGTCGACGCCCGCGGCCCGCATCGGTCCGAAACTGTCCGCCATCGTTCCTCCCCCTGAAGGCTTTGGCACGTGGTCCTGAGCCATCGCCAACCCAGAGCAACGACCCACCGGTTGGGCCGTTGCCGCCATGATTCCATGCCCGGCGGACAGCGGGGTGACCGAACGGGCAGCTCTGGGGTCGCACACCCTCGCGCACCGTCGCACACCGGTGCCCCTGGGGGCGCACACGCGCTCCAGGGGCACCGAACCGCTGTCACCCGGCGGCGTGTGTCAGCCGCCGAGCGCATCGCCCGCGTCGGGGGCGTGTGCCTGAGTGACCATCGTGTCCGTGGTCAGGTGGATCACGCCGTAGTCGTAGGCGTGCCGCCGGTAGACGACGCTGGGCTCCTTCGTCTCGGAGTCGACGAACAGGTAGAAGTCGTGCCCGACCAGCTCCATCTCGTAGAGCGCCTGGTCGAGGGACATGGGTGCGGCCACATGGGTCTTCTCCCGGACGACGAGCGGACCGTCGCCCTGGACCTCCAGCGAGCCGATCTTCTTGGTGGGTACGCCGTCCTGCTTCTCCGTCGGGACGACGTCGCCGTTCCCGTTGAGCGTCGCCGCGCCGGGTACGTGGTCGGCGACCTCGGCCGCCGAGATCCGGCGCGCGCCGCGGCGCGAGAAGCGCTTGTCGTGCTGCTTGCGCAGTCGTGCGCCAAGCTTCTCCGCCGCCAGGTCGAGCGCCGCGTAGGGGTCGCTCGCCGCCGCCTCCGCCCGGATCACCGGACCGCGGGAGCGGAGCGTGATCTCCACTCGGTCACAGCGGTCGGCCTGCCGGGGGTTCGGCTCCTTGGACACCTCGACGTCGAGGCTGATCACCTTGCCATCGAGCTTCTGGATCTTCTCCAGCTTCAGCTTCTCGGCCACGTGCTTCCGGAACCGCTCGGGCACCTCGGTCTTGCGGCCCTTGACGACGATGTCCACGCAGAACTCCGTTCCCGGATCGCTCCGCTTCGACGGCGGAGCATCTCCCTTTTGCACCAGGTTCCGGTCCATCCCGAAACCTCGGACTCGGTGACGTCCACCTCCTCCCCCGCGGGCGGGATCTCCACTCCACCGGTGCGGGTGATGACGGTAAAACCCGCAGCACGGCATTCGGATTTGAGAGGTGTGGCCTGCGGCTTTGCCTCACAACCGAACATATCTCGCCCGGACGGATGTCGTCACCCTCTACCGCGGCGTACCTCCGTTCCGGTGAATTGACTCCGTCATTACCTGCAACGACGTAAGTTCTCAGTCAGTTCCGGTTTATTTCGAAAGCATCTGGTGAGGCCGCGACCACTGCCGCGCAGATCGCTTCACGGATCACGCCATCGCCTCCATACGGACCCGCCATTCGGGGGCCGGTCTTCCGTTCCTCTCTGCCTTCCCCTGCCGCGGCCGGATACACGGCCGATCTCGCCGTCCCGTACGCAGCCGGCCCCGCCCGCGACTCAACGGCGGCGGCCGTCGCCGCGCGCACCGCACGGGCCGCCTCGGCCAGCGACGCCCCCGTCGTCATCAGGTCGTCGACCAGGACGACCGTCCCGCCCTCGCACAGCGGCCCCGCACCGCCCGGAGCCACCGCCAGCGCGCCGGCGAGATTGTCCAGCCGCCGCCGGGCGTCGAGCCCGGACTGGTCGGCCACGGCGTACCGCTGCCGCAGCACGGCGAGCACCCGGGCGGCCGTCCCGGTGCGCCGCAGCTCCCCCGCCGCCGCGAGGGCGATCCGCCGCACCGGATCGTGCCCCCGCGTCCGCACCGCTCTGCGCGCCGACGGCACGGGCACGAGCAGCACCGGCCCCCTGCCACGCGCGGGACCCGCAGCTCCGACCCCCACCGCACCGGTCCGCACCGCACCGGTCCGCACGTCACCCGCGTCCGTCCACGCCTCCCGGAGGCCCGCCCGCACCGCTTGCGACAAGGCCACCCCGAGCGGTGCCGTGAGGGCGAGCACGCCCCGCTCCTTGTGGGCCAGCAACGCCGCCCGCACCTCGTCCGCGTACGGCGCCGCCGCGTGCACCGCGGGCAGGCCGGGCGGCTCCGGCTCCGGACGCACCCGGCGCGGCGGGGCTCCGCTCAGCGCCGTACGGCACCGGGGGCACAGCACCGCCCGAGCCGTGCCGCAGCCCCCGCACTCGGCTGGCAGCACCAGGTCCGTGAGGTCCGCCCACCCTCTCCGCCATGTCCGCCGTGTCAGGCATGTCCGCAATCCGCGCATGGCCACCACTGTGCCCCTGCCCGCGAAGCCCCGCCAGGCCTGTGGAAAACGTCGGCCGCCCCCTGTGGAAAACCCGGCCGGGCCAAGAATCGGTGGACGCCCCACCCCGCTGGACGGGGCCGCCCCACCCGGCAGGAAGAGACCGCCGACCCGGCCGGACGGGACCGCCTCACCCCGGATAGACCGGCGCGGTCCCCTCCGTCACCTTCTGCCACTGCAGCCCGGACGGCAGCCGCACGATGAGGTCCTCCGAATACGCCACCAGCGGCAGCCGCTCGTCCTCGGTCGCGGCGATCTCCTTGACGCCGGTCAGGGCCGCGGGCACCGATGCCTCCGGCGTCGAGCCGTCGACCTGGACGTACCCGATCTGCTGGACGCCGCCGCGCTCGCGCCCCACCACGACGAGCCGGGCGTCGCCGGCCCAGGACATGGCGGTGACCTCCTCCAGCTCGGGGGTCGCGGAACGCAGTTCGAGCACGGTGACCGCGGGCACGTCGCCCGCCTTCCCGTCCCGTTCGATCCGCCCGATGAGCAGCGACCGCTTGCCGTCCTTCTCCACCACGAGCGCGATCCGCACCCCGTCGGCGGCCACCCGCACGGCCTGGACCCGCCCGTCGAGGCCCGGGGTCCGCACCTCCACCGGATCGCCCGCGCCCTCCTTCAGCAGCAGCAACTGCGGGTCGGCCGGGTTGCGGTCGGCGATCCACAGGTCGCCCTGCGCATCCCAGCTGGGCGGGGTCAGCCGGTCCGACTCCGTCTTGCCCTGGCTGGTCAGCACCGGGTCGCCGAGCGAACCGCCCGACACCAGCGAGCCGACGTACAGCGACTTGTTGTCGAGACCGATCCCGGCCGCGCTGTGTTCGTCGCGCGACACCGCCACCGACCGCAGGGCCTGCCGGCCCTCGCCCAGCGGGCCGGGCACGGGTTCGGCCCGGGTCCCGTTGCTGCCGGCCGCGATCCGGACCAGGCGGTCCTGGTCGTCGACGAAGTACAGGTAGTCGGGCCGCTGCGCGGAGCCGCGCGTAGCGACCGTCTCGGCGCGGTCCGCGGAGAGCGAACACAACTGCTCACCGCCCGAGCGCAGCTCGACCTCCTGCACCGCCGGGGTGAGGTTCTGCAGCGTGAACAGGAGCTGCGCGGCCATCTCGTCGCACTTGTCCGCGTCGGCCCGCGCCGCCTTGTCGTTCAGCGGAACGGTCAGCCTGCTGCGGTCGTCGGGGGTCAGCGAGCCGGCGTTCTTCGCCAGTGCCGTCCCGGTCGGGAAGCTGGACCTGACCACGGGGCCCAGCAGGCTCGTCGGCCCGCTGAGCAGGGAACGCACCACCTGGGTCATCGGATCCACCCGCCGGCGCACGTAGACGGGATCGGCGACGGCCGCCGGCTCCCGCACCGGTCCCGTCTCGGCGTCCGCCCGCACCGGGGTGTTCGAGGCGAAGTAGTACCGGTTGACCGACATGTAGTTGCGCTGGAAGTCCGACTTGCCCATGACGACGCCCGGCGGCAGCGAATCGATGCGCCACTGCTTGGACTTGCCGTCCCTGGTGAGGTGCACCGACTCGCGGTACACGCCGTCGGCCGGCGCGTACGACTGCTGCGCGTCGACCTCGGCGACCCTGGTGCCGGTCAGGGTGACCGAGTAGTCGTTGGCGTCCTCGCGGTTGCCCGAGTGGTCGGACTCCGTTCCCGGCCCGCCCGCGAGCACCGTCGCCGACTCGTCCGGCCGCCAGTTCTTCGCGGCGTCGCCGGTCAGGTACTTGCGAGCCGTCTCGTAGTGCGGATCGTCGCTGGTCAGCGCCTCCAGGAAGCCCTGCACGATGTCGGCGGGCGGGGCGTCCTCCCGCGGCGGCATCGCGAACACCCGCACCTGCGGGTCCTGCCGGGGCGTGGACTCCACGCCCCTGAGGTCCCCGCTGTCGGGCATGGCCGCACATCCGGCCAGCAGTACGACACCGCCGACGGCGTACGCCACCACGCGTGCCGGCCTCCGCCGACCGCCCCTCCCGCGGTCAGCGCCCACGAGATGCCTCCCCCTGCCTGCTCGAGTCCTCGGGACCGGCGTCCTGGCGGCCCGCCGCCTCCGGTGCCGGCCCACCGTCCTGTCTCCGCGCCCCCGACACGGGCCTCGGCACCACGCGCGCGCCGTTGCCCGGCAGTGCCGTCGGGTCCGCGGTGGGTGCCACCGTGGCCTGCCGCGGCGTTATCGGCCCCCGCGCGGACACCGCGGAGACCTGCCCGGCCGGCACCTGCGCCGGGACGCCGACCGACTTGTCCGCGCCGCGCGCCACCGCCGGGTCGGCGAGGCCCGCGTCGTTGAGCCCGCGGTTGCGGCGCGAGTCCGTCGGCTCCAGCGGTATCGGCGACCCCCTGAGCGGCTCGTCCGCCGTCCTGGGCAGCGTCAGCCGGAACTGCGAGCCGCCGCCGGGCTCGCCCCAGGCCTGCAGCCAGCCGCCGTGCAGCCGCGCGTCCTCCAGGGCGATCGACAGCCCCAGCCCCGTACCGCCGGTGGTACGCGCGCGTGCCGGGTCGGCCCGCCAGAAGCGGCTGAAGACCCGGGTGGCCTCGCCCGGCTTGAGTCCGACGCCGTAGTCGCGCACCGCGACGGCGACGGCGCCCCCGGCCGCGGCGAGCTTGACGACGACGTCCCGGCCCTCGCCGTGCTCGACGGCGTTGACGACCAGGTTGCGCAGCACGCGCTCGACCCGCCGGGCGTCCGCCTCGGCGACGACGGGCTGCTGGTCGCCGACGACGCGTATCCCCGTGCCCTTGCGCTCGGCGAGCGGCTCCGCGCCGCTGACGACGCGCCGTACGACCTCCCTGAGGTCTATCGGCTCGGCCTCCAGCGCGGCGGCGCCCGCGTCGAAGCGGCTGATCTCCAGCAGGTCGGCGAGCAGCGTCTCGAACCGGTCCAGCTGGTCGGCGAGCAGTTCGGCCGACCGCGCGGTCACCGGATCGAAGTCCACGCGCGCGTCGTGAATGACGTCGGCCGCCATCCGCACGGTCGTCAGCGGTGTGCGCAGCTCGTGCGACACGTCGGAGACGAACCGCCGCTGCATCCGCGACAGGTCCTCCAGCTGGCTGATCTTGAGCTGGAGGTTCTGCGCCATCTTGTTGAAGGCCTCGCCGAGCCGGGCGATGTCGTCCTCGCCGGTGACCTTCATCCGTTCCTGGAGCCGCCCGGCGGACAGCCGCTCGGCGATGCTCGCCGCCATCCGGACCGGTGTGACGACCTGGCGCACCACGAGCCAGGCGATGGCCCCGAGCAGTACGACCACGAAGAGCCCGGCGGTTGCCAGGGTGCCCCTGACCAGGCTGAGGGACTTCTCCTCCTGGGTGAGCGGGAAGAGGTAGTACAGCTGGTACGGCTCGCCGTTCGGGTCGTTGACCTGCTTGCCGATGACCAGTCCCGGCTGGGACGGCTGGTCGGAGTTGTAGACGATCCGGGTGTAGCTCTGGGCGGCCGCGGTGTCGCCGTCGATCCGCTCCCGCAGGGCCTCGGGGACGCTCACCGCCCAGTCGACCGATCCGGAGGCGCGCGGACCGCGTCCGCTGCCGCTCTCCCCGCCCATGGGGAGGGTGACCACGTCGAAGGCGCTCTGGCCACCGCTGGAGAGCGACTTCACCAGCTCGCTCATCCACTGGATGACGTTCTGCGAGGGACGCCCGTCCGCGGGGGTGCCGTCGTCGCCGTTGGTGCTCGCCGCCTCCTCGGCCTTCTGCTTGGCCGCCGTGAAGCCACCGGTGGCCTGGCTCTGGGAGGCCTTCACCTTGGCGTCCAGCAGTCCGTTGCGGACCTGCCCGATTACCACGAAGCCGAGCAGCAACACCACGCCCAGCGACATCAGCAGGGTGGTGGCGACGACCTTGAGCTGGATGTTGCGCCGCCACAGCCGCATGACCGGCAGCAGGGGGCGGCGCACCCAGCGCATGAACAGACGGAGCACCGGGCTGCCCTGCACCCCGCCGTGCAGCAGCCCGCCCTCCAGCACACGGCCGAAGAGACGGGAGCCGGCGCTCCGGTGGCCGACAGGCCGTCCGGCGCGGGCCCCGGACCCGGGCGCCGAAGCGGCACTGTCCCTGGCCATGTCAGCTCGGTCCGGCCTTGTAGCCGACGCCGCGGACGGTCACCACGATCTCCGGCTTCTCCGGGTCCTTCTCGACCTTGGAGCGCAGCCGCTGGACGTGCACGTTGACCAGGCGGGTGTCGGCGGCGTGCCGGTAGCCCCAGACCTGCTCGAGGAGCACCTCGCGCGTGAACACCTGCCACGGCTTGCGGGCCAGCGCCACCAGCAGGTCGAACTCCAGCGGCGTCAGCGCGATCGACTGCCCGTCCCGCTTCACGGAGTGCCCGGCGACGTCGATGACCAGGTCGCCTATGGCGAGCTGCTCCGGCGCCGGTTCCTCCGACCTCCGCAGCCGCGCCCGGATCCGGGCCACCAGCTCCTTCGGCTTGAACGGCTTCACGATGTAGTCGTCGGCGCCCGACTCCAGACCCACCACGACGTCGACGGTGTCGCTCTTCGCCGTCAGCATCACGATCGGCACACCCGACTCGGCCCTGATCAGGCGGCACACCTCGATGCCGTCCCGTCCGGGCAGCATCAGGTCGAGCAGCACCAGGTCCGGCTTGGTCTCCCGGAAGGCGGCCAGCGCCTTGTCGCCGTCGGCTACGAAAGACGGCTCAAAACCCTCACCACGCAGCACAATGCCGAGCATCTCGGCCAGTGCGGTGTCGTCGTCGACGACAAGGACTCGTCCCTTCATAAACGACATCATCCCATTAGCTAATCGTTACCTGGCGTGACCTGGCACACAGCGCGGCCAGGGCCTCGGTCGTCACGGGCGAAACCACACCCTCCTCGGTGACGATCGCCGTCACCAGTTCGGGCGGAGTCACATCGAACGCCGGGTTGTACGCCTGGGTCCCCAGGGGTGCCACCGGAATCCCGCCTCCCGCTCCCGCCACCGGCACCTGAGGTGCTGTGACCTCGGTCACTTCATATCCGGGGCGCTGTTCCACTTCGATGGACGCCCCGTCCGGCGTGTCCGGATCCACCGTCGTGACCGGAGCCACCACGACGAACGGCACATGGTGGTACCGCGCGAGCACCGCGAGCGGATAGCTCCCCACCTTGTTCGCCACCGAACCGTCGGCCGCGATGCGGTCCGCGCCGATCAGTACCGCGTCCACCTCACCCGCCGCGAACAGCGAACCCGCCGCGTTGTCGGTGAGCAAGGTGTACGCCATGTCGTTGCGGGCCGCCTCGTATGCCGTCAGGCGAGCACCTTGCAGCAAGGGACGCGTTTCGTCCACCCACAGGCGTCGCAGCCGTCCCGACCGGTGCGCCGCGAGCGCCACCGCGAAGGCGGTCCCCTCACCGCCCGACACCAGCGAACCGGTGTTGCAGTGCGTGAGGACGCGGTGTCCTCCGGCGGGCAGCAGCTCGTCGAGCAGCGCGAGTCCGTGCGCGGCCATCCGGGCGCTGGCCTCGGTGTCCTCCCGGTGCAGCGCCCTTGCCGCGGACAGCGCCGCCCGGGCGGCCTGCCCGGTGTCACCGGTCCTGGCGAGCGCCTCCCGGTGCGCGGCCTGCGCCCGGCGCACCCCGACGGCGAGGTTCACCGCGGTCGGGCGCGCCCCCGCCAGCGCCGCCGCCGCCTCCTCGACCTCGAAGCCCCGTACGGCGGCGAGCGCGACGCCGTAGCCGCCCGCGATGCCCAGCAGCGGCGCCCCGCGCACGGCGAGCGAGCGGATCGCCTCCACCAGCGCGGCTGGGTCCGTGCAGACCAGCTCGACCTCCTCGGCGGGCAATCTGGTCTGGTCCAGCAGCACCAGCATCGGGCCTTCGGGGGGTTCCTCCCAGCGAAGGGCCGGTATCCCGGTCGGCCGCTTGTCCTCGCCGTTTCGCGCGTCCTGATCAGCCATGCGGTCAGTCTGCCCCCTGTACGACGGACAATTGAAGGTGCGCAGCCCCTACCGCGCCCGGTCCGCACCCGACGCCCCCATGGCACGATGGCTGCCAACCCGCCGCCGCGACCGCGGACGCGCACCGTGAAGGAGCGACGATGAACGACACTCCGGGCTGGGCATCGCCCGGATCCGCCCCGTCCGACGGGCACGAGCCCGGCGCGTCCGGCCCCGCCGAGCCCGCCGACCGCCCCGCCGGCTCCGGCCAGCCCGCGCCGCCCGCGGACCGGCCGGACGCGGAACCGACGGGCCCCGGCACGAAGTGGTCCAAGGAGCAGCCGCCCCCTGGCCAGTGGTCCGCTCCCACCGGCCCCGCGGACCGCGGCCAGGCCCCGCCTCCCCCACCGCCCGGCCCGGGCTGGGGCACCCCGCCACCCGGACCCCCCGGAGGCGGCTACGGAGGCTACGGCGGCCCCGGCGGATACGGCGGCCCGGGCAGGGGCTACGGCGGCTACGGCGCCCCCGGTGGGCCCGGCGGCTGGGGAGGCGGCTGGGGCGGTCCCCCGCCCGCTGCCAAGCCCGGCGTGATCCCGCTCCGCCCGCTCGGTGTCGGCGAGATCCTCGACGGCGCCGTCTCCACCATGCGCACCTACTGGCGCACCGTCCTCGGCATCTCCCTGACCGTCGCCGTCTTCACCGAGGTCATCGTCGTGCTGCTCCAGGGCCTCGTCCTGGACGACGCCGGCAGCGAGGCGCTCAACGACCCCGACGCCACCCTGAGCGAACTCGGCGACGCGCTGGCCGAGACCACGATCAACTCGGGGGTCGTCTTCCTGATCTCCCTGATCGGCACCGTACTGGCAACGGCCCTGCTCACCACCGTCACCAGCCGCGCCGTACTCGGCAGGCCGGTGACCACCGGCGAGGCCTGGCGTGACGCCCGCCCCCAGGTGCTGAAGCTGTTCGGCCTGATCCTCCTGCTGCTGCTCATCGTCGCCGGACTCCTCACGGTCGGCATGACCCCCGGTCTCCTGGTCACGGCCGCCTCGGGCGTCGGGGCCGGGGTGGCCCTGACCGCCCTGGGCTTCCTGGCGGGCGGCGTCGTCGCGGTCTGGCTCATGGTCCGCTTCTCGCTGGCGTCCCCCGCGCTGATGCTGGAGAAGCAGGGCATCAAGAAGGCGATGGGCCGCTCGGTGAAGCTGGTGCGCGGCTCCTGGTGGCGCGTCTTCGGCATCCAGCTGCTCGCCACGGTCATCGCCAACGTCGTCGCGTCGATCATCGTGATCCCCTTCGCCTTCCTCGCCGCGACCCTCGGCGGCGACGGCGTCGGCGGCTTCCTGGACGGCACCGGCGACCTCGGCTGGACGTTCCTCGTCGTCAGCGGCATCGGCTCGGTGATCGGCTCCATGATCACCTTCCCGATCACGGCGGGCGTGACCGTGCTGCTCTACATCGACCAGCGCATCCGCCGCGAGGCCCTCGACCTCGAACTGGCCCGCGCCGCCGGGGCCCAGGGCTCCGGCCCGCAGGGCTCCGGTGCCTCCGGCGCCGTCCCGGGGAGCTGACGGGGTGAGTCCGGCGGGGGGAGTTCTCACGGAGGTGCTGGCACGCACCGCCGCACGAACGGTGTCGCGCTCCGGCGACGAACCACCGGTGACGATCCCGCGCGACCCCGCGCGGGACGCCGCGCGGCGCGAGCTGTCCAAGCGGATGTACCACGAGAACGACCCCAGCTGGTTCCAGCGGGCCCTGAACGCCTTCTGGGACTGGATCGAGGAGCTGTTCAGCAAGGCGTCCACCGCGACACCCGGGGGAACGCTGGGCCTGGTGGTCGTCGTCGTGGCCGTCCTGGCGGCGCTGGGCGCTCTCTGGTGGCGCCTGGGCACCCCACGCCGCGGACCCGTCTCCGCCCCCGCCCTCTTCGACGACCGCCCCCGCAGCGCCGCCGACCACCGCGCCGCCGCCCAGGCACACGCCGCCCAAGGACACTGGAACCAGGCCGTCCAGGAACGCATGCGGGCCGTCGTCCGCGCCCTCGAGGAACGCGCCCTGCTCGACATCCGCCCCGGCCGCACCGCCGACGAGGCGGCCACCGAGGGGGGCCGGGCCCTGCCGGACCACAGGGACCGGCTGCGCGCCGCCGCACGGGACTTCGACGACGTCGCGTACGGCGGCCGGCCCGGCAGCGAAGAGTCGTACCGGCGCCTCACCGAACTCGACCACGACCTGGACCGCAGCAAGCCGCAACTGGCGAGCAGCACGGCCGGGCGCCGCACCAGCGACGCCACGGACCGGGACACCCGCCGGGGAGCCGCCGAATGACCACCGAGGCCACGCTCCCCACCACCGCGGCCTCGCCCACCGCCCGCCAGGTGTGGACCCGCGCGCGGGGCATCGCACTCGCCCTCGTCCTGCTGCTCGTCGGCGCCGTCGCCCTCGCGGTCGTCCGCTCCGACGCCCGGCACGGAGAACTCGACCCGCGCTCCGCCGATCCCTACGGCAGCCGCGCCGTCGCCGAACTCCTCGCCGACCGGGGGGTCTCCACGCGCGTGGTCACCACCCTGGACGAAGCACGGGCCGCAGCCGGCCCAGACACCACCCTGCTGGTCGCCGTGCCCGACCTCCTGACGGAACGCCAGCAGACGGGACTGCACTCGGCGACGTCCGGCTCCGGTGGCCGCACCGTCCTGGTGGCCCCCGGCGGCGCCGCCGTCGAACGCCTCGCCCCCGGCGTCACCGCCGACCCCGCGCTCAGCGTCGACTCGACGCTGGCCCCCGCCTGCGACCTGCCCGCCGCACGGCGCGCGGGAGACGCCGACACGGGCGGCATCCGCTACAGCACCCACCTCGAAGCCGACGCCTGCTACCCCAGCCGGCGCCTGGCCACCCTCCTGCGCATCCCCGACCCCTCCGCGAAGGCGTCCGCGCAGGACGCCCCGGGCGACACCGTCGTCCTCGGCGCCCGCGACATCCTCTTCAACAACCACCTCGACGAGCACGGCAACGCCTCGCTCGCCCTCCAACTCCTCGGCTCCCGCGACCACCTGGTCTGGTACCTCCCCTCCCTCTCCGACCTCCCGGACCCGGACGACCAACGCGGCTTCTTCGACCTGCTCCCGTCCGGCTGGCTCTGGGGCACCCTGCAACTCTTCATCGCCGCCGCCCTCGCCGCCCTGTGGCGGGCACGCCGACTCGGCCCCCTGGTGCCCGAAAAACTCCCCGTCGCGATCCGCGCCTCCGAAACCGTCGAAGGCCGCGCCCGCCTCTACCGCAAGGCGAACGCCCGCGACCGCGCCGCCACCGCTCTTCGCTCCGCCACCCGCACCCGCCTCGCCCCTCTCGCAGGCGTCCCCGTCGCCCAGGCAGACTCGCCCGAGTCCCTGCTCCCCGCCCTGTCCGCCCACCTCCACGGCGCACCCGGCGACGCACCGGCCCTGCACACCCTCCTCTTCGGCCCGCCGCCCGGCGACGACGCGGCCCTGATCGCACTCGCCGACCAACTCGACGCCCTCGAAAGAGAGGTACGCCGTCCATGATGGACCCGACCACTGACAACGCCGGGCAGACCGCGGCCCCGGGCAACGCCCGCGCCGCCCTCGAAGCCCTGCGCGCCGAGATCGCCAAGGCCGTGGTCGGCCAGGACGCCGCCGTGACCGGCCTCGTCGTAGCCCTGCTCTGCCGCGGCCACGTCCTCCTCGAAGGCGTCCCCGGGGTCGCCAAGACGCTGCTCGTCCGCACCCTCGCCGCGGCCACCGAACTCGACACCAAACGCGTCCAGTTCACCCCCGACCTGATGCCGAGCGACGTCACCGGATCCCTGGTCTACGACGCCCGCACCACCGAGTTCTCCTTCCAGCCGGGCCCGGTCTTCACCAACCTCCTCCTCGCCGACGAGATCAACCGCACGCCCCCGAAGACCCAGTCCTCCCTCCTCGAAGCCATGGAAGAACGCCAGGTCACCGTGGACGGCACGCCCCGCCCACTCCCCGAACCCTTCCTCGTCGCGGCCACCCAGAACCCGGTCGAGTACGAGGGCACCTATCCCCTCCCGGAAGCCCAGCTGGACCGCTTCCTCCTCAAACTCACCGTCCCCCTGCCCACCCGCCAGGACGAGATCGACGTCCTCACCCGGCATGCGGCAGGCTTCAATCCGCGCGACCTGCACGCCGCCGGCGTACGCCCCGTCGCGAGCGCCGCCGACCTGGAGGCCGCCCGCGCGGAGGCCGCCAAGACGACCGTCTCCCCGGAGATCACCGCCTACGTCGTCGACCTCTGCCGTGCCACCCGAGAGTCGCCGTCGCTCACCCTCGGCGTCTCCCCGCGCGGCGCCACGGCACTGCTGTCGACCGCCCGCGCGTGGGCCTGGCTCACGGGCCGCGACTACGTCACCCCCGACGACGTGAAGGCCCTGGCCCTCCCAACTCTCCGGCACCGCGTCCAGCTCCGCCCGGAGGCCGAGATGGAGGGCGTGACCGCGGACTCGGTCATCAACGCGATCCTCGCCCACGTCCCCGTTCCCCGCTGATGGCACTCACCGGACGCGCCGCGCTCATCGCGGCCCTTGCCTCCGTCCCCGTCGGCATCTGGGACCCCAGCTGGACGGGCATCCTCGCGGTCAACGCCCCGCTGGCCGCGGCCTGCGCCTGCGACTTCGCCCTGGCCGCCCCCGTACGCCGGCTCGGTCTCACCCGCTCCGGGGACGCCTCCGCCCGACTGGGCGACACCGCCGACGTGACCCTGACGGTCACCAACCCGTCGGGCCGCCCGCTCCGGGCCCGCCTGCGCGACGCCTGGCCGCCCAGCAGCTGGCAGCCAGGCACCGAGACGGCGGCCTCCCGTCACAGCCTGACCGTGCCCGCCGGCGAACGCCGCCGCGTGACCACCCGCCTGCGCCCCACCCGCCGCGGCGACCGCCACGCGGACCGCGTCACGATCCGGTCGTACGGCCCCCTGGGCCTCCTCACCCGCCAGGGCACCCACCGGGTCCCCTGGACCGTCCGCGTCCTCCCCCCGTTCACCAGCCGCAAGCACCTCCCCTCCAAGCTGTCCCGGCTCCGTGAACTCGACGGCCGCACCAGCGTCCTCACCCGCGGCGAGGGCACGGAGTTCGACAGCCTGCGCGAGTACGTCCCGGGCGACGACACCCGTTCCATCGACTGGCGCGCGACGGCCCGCCACTCCACCGTCGCCGTGCGCACCTGGCGCCCCGAACGCGACCGGCACATCCTGCTCGTCCTCGACACCGGCCGTACCTCGGCCGGTCGCGTGGGAGACGCCCCGCGCCTCGACGCCTCCATGGACGCCGCCCTGCTCCTGGCCGCCCTGGCCTCCCGCGCGGGCGACCGCGTCGACCTCCTCGCCTACGACCGCCGGGTACGCGCCCTGCTCCAGGGCCGCACCGCGGGCGACCTCCTTCCCTCCCTGGTCAACGCCCTGGCGACCGTGGAGCCGGAGCTGGTGGAGACCGATGCGCGTGGCCTCACCGCCACCGCTCTGCGGTCGGCCCCCCGCCGGTCCCTGATCGTCCTGTTCACGACTCTCGACGCGGCTCCGATCGAGGAGGGGCTGCTCCCCGTCCTGCCACAGCTGACCCAGCGCCACACGGTCCTCGTGGCCTCGGTGGCCGACCCGCACATCTCCGCCATGGCCGAAGCCCGCGGCCACACGGATGCCGTGTACGAGGCCGCGGCGGCCGCACAGGCCCAGTCGGAGCGCCGCAACATCGCCGACCAGCTCCGCCGGCACGGCGTCACGGTCGTCGACGCGACCCCGGACGAGCTTCCTCCGGCACTCGCGGACGCCTACCTGGAACTCAAAGCGGCAGGCCGCCTATAGAAAAAGGCGGGGCCTTGTGGCCCCGCCCGGTTCAGTCCCGTTTCAACGGCCCCTGAACGCAGAAAACCCCGCACCGTTCCCGGTGCGGGGTCTTCTCGCAATGATTGTTCGGCGGCGTCCTACTCTCCCACAGGGTCCCCCCTGCAGTACCATCGGCGCTGTAAGGCTTAGCTTCCGGGTTCGAAATGTAACCGGGCGTTTCCCCTACGCTATGACCACCGAAACACTATGAAACTCTCAACCGCACCACGCTATGGACGTGGGGTTGTTCGTGGTTTCAGAACCAACACAGTGGACGCGAGCAACTGAGGACAAGCCCTCGGCCTATTAGTACCGGTCACCTCCACACCTCACGGTGCTTCCAGATCCGGCCTATCAACCCAGTCGTCTACTGGGAGCCTTAACCCCTCAAGGGGGTGGGAGTCCTCATCTCGAAGCAGGCTTCCCGCTTAGATGCTTTCAGCGGTTATCCCTCCCGAACGTAGCCAACCAGCCATGCCCTTGGCAGAACAACTGGCACACCAGAGGTTCGTCCGTCCCGGTCCTCTCGTACTAGGGACAGCCCTTCTCAAGACTCCTACGCGCACAGCGGATAGGGACCGAACTGTCTCACGACGTTCTAAACCCAGCTCGCGTACCGCTTTAATGGGCGAACAGCCCAACCCTTGGGACCGACTCCAGCCCCAGGATGCGACGAGCCGACATCGAGGTGCCAAACCATCCCGTCGATATGGACTCTTGGGGAAGATCAGCCTGTTATCCCCGGGGTACCTTTTATCCGTTGAGCGACGGCGCTTCCACAAGCCACCGCCGGATCACTAGTCCCGACTTTCGTCCCTGCTCGACCCGTCGGTCTCACAGTCAAGCTCCCTTGTGCACTTACACTCAACACCTGATTGCCAACCAGGCTGAGGGAACCTTTGGGCGCCTCCGTTACTCTTTAGGAGGCAACCGCCCCAGTTAAACTACCCATCAGACACTGTCCCTGATCCGGATCACGGACCCAGGTTAGACATCCAGCACGACCAGACTGGTATTTCAACGACGACTCCACCCACACTGGCGTGCGAGCTTCAAAGTCTCCCAGCTATCCTACACAAGCCGAACCGAACACCAATATCAAACTGTAGTAAAGGTCCCGGGGTCTTTCCGTCCTGCTGCGCGAAACGAGCATCTTTACTCGTAGTGCAATTTCACCGGGCCTATGGTTGAGACAGTCGAGAAGTCGTTACGCCATTCGTGCAGGTCGGAACTTACCCGACAAGGAATTTCGCTACCTTAGGATGGTTATAGTTACCACCGCCGTTTACTGGCGCTTAAGTTCTCAGCTTCGCCACACCGAAATGTGACTAACCGGTCCCCTTAACGTTCCAGCACCGGGCAGGCGTCAGTCCGTATACATCGCCTTACGGCTTCGCACGGACCTGTGTTTTTAGTAAACAGTCGCTTCTCGCTGGTCTCTGCGGCCACCCCCAGCTCAGAGTGCAAAACTCGTCACCAGGTGTGGCCCCCCTTCTCCCGAAGTTACGGGGGCATTTTGCCGAGTTCCTTAACCATAGTTCACCCGAACGCCTCGGTATTCTCTACCTGACCACCTGAGTCGGTTTAGGGTACGGGCCGCCATGAAACTCGCTAGAGGCTTTTCTCGACAGCATAGGATCATCCACTTCACCACAATCGGCTCGGCATCAGGTCTCAG